>JBBRHU010000080.1:0-10919 GCA_038222255.1 Fimbriimonadales bacterium
GTGCCTAGGTCAATTCCAATTTCTGGGCCTAATCTCAATGAGTTCGCTCGCGTGCTAGAAACGAGTCGCGCTCGCTTCCAGGATCACGATAGATTGTGGCACCAAGCGAGGTAAGTGAATCCTCAAGGTCCTCATAGCCTCTGTCGATGAAGTGGACGTTTCGAACTACCGTCTCTCCACGAGCAGCCAATCCTGCCAAAACTAGAGCAGCACCGGCTCGGAGGTCGCTCGCTTCAACCACACCACCCCGGAGTTCATCGACACCTGTGATGATCGAGGTCTTGCCCTCCTGAATGATTTGCGCACCCATCCGATTAAGTTCTTGGATGTGTCCAATTCGGCTTTCGTAGATGGTTTCTTCGACAACGCTTGTCCCGGTGGCGAGCGTCAAGAAGGCGGCCATCGGTTGTTGCATGTCGGTCGGGAAGCCAGGGTAAGGCATCGTCTTGATCTTGATTGCCTTTTGGCGCTCAGGGTTCTTGACACGCACCCAGTCAGCTCCCTCAATGATCTCAACTCCGCACTCTCGAAGTTTGTTCATCAAGGCGATTTGGTGGTCGGGAAGAATTCCTTTCACCGTCACGTCACCGTGGGTGATTGCACCAGCCAGCAGGTAAGTTCCAGCTTGGAGCCGGTCGGCCGGAATGCGAAATTCGGAGTCGCCGAGGGAACGAACGCCTTGAACTGTGATCGTGCTTGATCCTGCACCTTCGACCCGGGCACCCATGCCGTTCAAGAAGTCTGCGAGAGCAATCACTTCTGGCTCCATCGCAGCGTTCTGAATGATCGTATGGCCTTCGGCGAGACAGGCAGTTGCCATCAAGTGCTGGGTTGCGCCTGCACTCGGAAAGTCAAGGTAGATCTCTGCTCCCCGTAGCTTATCAACCGATGCGACGTAAGATCCACCGTCGAGGCGGATGTCAACTCCAAGCGCTTGCAGACCTCGTAAGTGAAGGTCGACTGGTCGGGCGCCGATGCGACAACCACCCGGGGCAGGAAGTCGGACCTTGCCAATTCTGGCGAGGAGTGGTCCAAGAATGTAAAACGAAGTACGGATGAGTCGGACAAGGTCTTCCTCAACGTCTCCATTAAAAAGATTCGAGCTGTCGATAAAGAGAGATCCTTCTCTCCACTCGCACTTAGCTCCAAATCGTGAAAGGATCTCGGCCTTGATTCGCGTGTCGGACACGTTGGGAACGTTGTGAAGAACTGTACGTCCTTCCGACAGCACCACAGCGGACATAATCGCCAACGCTCCGTTCTTGCTGCCCCCGATTTCTATCGTGCCTTCTAGCTTCCTGCTACCGGTAATAATTAGACCGCTCATATTCCTATGCACCCTCCGTCCATGGATGGCTCAACATCGCTTATTTTAGCGATGTAAGGAGAATTTTCATAGTCTACCGGACAGAATCGTGCAAAAAAGTCCAAAAAGGCCGTTCGAATCAGGCTCACACCCTGAGGTTTGAGCCCGATTCGCCAACAATACCCAGGTTAAGCCGCGCCCGGTTCAAACGCAGCCCCGTGCATGAATTCCTCGAAGTACGGCAGGTACATCTGCCAGTCACCTCTCGCCTGCGCCTTTAGGTAAAGCGGCAAGGAAAGGTAGGGCACAAAGTGGGGACGCTTCGGCCGCTTGGCGAGCTTCATGTGAGCCTGCTGCGGAGTCTTGTAACCCTTCTTGAGGTTGCACCTTCGGCAGCAGGCGACGAGGTTGTCCCAAGTATTCTCCCCACCAGCCCACCGTGGGTGGACGTGGTCGATCGTCAGGTCTCGCCCCTTCAGTCCACAGTATTGGCAGGTGTAGTTGTCGCGTGCCAGCACGGAATGACGTGATAACCGAAGCTGTGGCATTGGTCGCCTCACCTGGTAGCGCATTTTGACAACGGAAGGGGCGTCGAAGTGACCACGATGCAAAAAGACCGGCAGGTCTCGCTGTTGGACAACATCTGCTTTTCCGAGCAGGACTAGTGAAACAGCCCTGCGCATCGAGCACACGTTGAGTGGCTCGTAGTTGCTATTCAAAACTAAGACTTCGTGTGACCCCATTTTTCTCCCAAGCCCCAACGACGACTGCCCCAAAAGAGAAGAGGCCTGTTCGCACACGCGCACAGGCCTCTTCTCACTCTATCTCTCCGCCACTATTATCGTGTCGGTCCAACTGGATTGCCACTTGCGTGGCAACCCAGTTGGTATGCATATGATGTCAGCAGGCTTCGCCATGGTCTGTAAGTTGTTAAGACGCTAAGTCTGCGGGAAAAGCCTCCACACATTTGAAAATTTCTGTTAAGTCGCTGAGGTTACTTCGAACATGTTTCTCGCCGTCTCCCAAAGACGGACCCTTTCAAGTTCAGCGGGAACTGCCCCTACGAGTCGATTGAAGATCTCTTGAGAAACGACCTCTGAGGTCGTGACACGCCCCATAAACTCAGCAATATCGATGTCAAGGTTCTTGTGGTCGTACCGATTCACAACCGTCCTCTCGACGATCTCATCAAGCTTAGTGAGGTCAACAATCATCCCGGTGCGGGCATCTGGAATTCCACGAACCGTGACCTCGAGCACGTAGTTATGACCGTGCCCCGCGAGGTTATTGCACTTGCCGTACAAGAAGATGTTTTCGGCCTCGCTCAAGAGCGGGCTATGCAGTCGATGGGAAGCGGCAAATTCGTATGTTCTTGTTAGTGAAACCATTGGTTGACCTCCGCCCCACTCTGCCCAGAGGGTCGGCATTTCTTCGAGTCGCAGGTGCGTCACCCGAACATCTCCCGGGAGCGGAGTAACGGTTATGACGCCATGCAAGTAGCGAATGATGTTCTCAAGTGAAGATGCGTTTGAGTGGAAAAATGCGATTTCGTCGTTGATGCTCTTGCCGTCAAAAGCCCGAACGACCTCTGCCTTGAGCACATCATCGATCCGTTTGATGTTCACGATCATTCCCGTGACGGGATCGGTGGGCCCCTCAACGGTGACTTCGAACACATAGTTATGGCCATGGTTGAAGGGGGAAGCCCATTCGCCGAATAGTTCCCTATTCTCGACTTCTGTCAGTGCCGGCACCCAGTATCGGTGACCGCTCGAGAAACTCACTTTCCGCATCATTCGCATGGCTTCACTTGCTCCTACGATACGGCTGGCCTAATGCTGCGGGAGAAAGGGTCCGTTTGCCTATGAAAACCAGCACGAGCAGCGACACGACGTAGGGCATCGCAAGCAAGAACTGGACCGGCACCTTCCACCCAGCGGCCTGAGCCTTAAACTGCAAGCTCTCAAGAAAACCGATGAGCAACGCCCCCGCTGCCACCCAACCCGGTCGCCACTGACCAAACGTTACAAGCGCAATCGCGACAAACCCACGCCCAGCCGTGGTGTTTTCAGCGAACGACCCGGAAATGCCCAAGCAAAGATATGCACCCGCTAGGCCAGCGAGAGCACCGCCAATGAGCAAGGCACCCATGCGAAGCCTGACAACAGAGAACCCGGCAGCTTCAGCGGCGACCGGATACTCTCCGGCACTTCGCACCGCTAGTCCCCACCCGGTCCGCTTAAGAACCCAGGCAAGGAAGACGCTGAGGAAGATTGTCAGCACAATAAACACATCGAGCCGCTCCATCCAGGGGAGACTAGTCTTCACCCACGGCACGAAGTCTCCAAGAGTCGGCACCTTCGTGACTTTGAGAATGGTCTTCGTCGGATCAAACTTCATGCGGAATAGGCTTCCGGTGATCCCGAGCGAAAGCAAATTGAGTGCCGTCCCTACGACGACTTGGTCTGCACCTCGGACAACTGTGAACCATCCTGAAAAGGCCGCCAAAACCATCCCAACAATCAATCCTGCGGCAGACCCAATCCACGGACTCCCGGTGATTGCTGCGGCCCACGCTGCCGCAAATGCTCCCGCTAAGATCATTCCCTCAAGGCCGATGTTGATGACGCCAGACTTCTGACCAATCGTCTCACCGAGGGCTGCCAAGGCCACAGGGACGGTGAAACCGAGGAGCAGCACAAGGTCCACTAAGGCTCTGCCTCCACCTGTGGTAGGACTTTCCTTTCTATTCCTCTAGCGAAGACGACCGCAAGCACAACCGCGGCCTGAACCACGTAAATGAGAGTCGTCCCCACCGCGCTCGACCTCGCCATCTGCTCTGAGCCCGCAAAGAGCATCCCGAAGAATGCACCGCTCGCGAGAATTCCGAGAGGATGTAGTCCCCCAAGGAGCGCGACCGGAATCCCCAGGAACCCCCACTGTTGGGAAAATCCGATGCCGATCTGGCCCGAAACTCCGACGTAATCAAGTCCGCCTGCGAGGCCACAAAGCGCTCCCGACAGGAGCATCGCCATCATTTGCACTCGTTGGCTGGGGATCAAATTTGCGCGGGCTGCGCTTGGGCTTGCACCGACGACTCTCAGTCGATATCCGCTTGCCGTAGCGAAGAGACAGATTGCGATGCCGACGGCCACGATAACAGCAATGAAGACGCCGATGTTCGCATCGTGTTGCCGGTCAAATCTCATCAACATTGCTGCTTGAGGCAAGGCATCGGACTGCGGTAATTGATGCTTGGCTTCTTGAAGCGGGCCGTTGATCGTCCACTCAATAAGATACTTCGCGATGAAGTTGAGCAATATCGTGCCGATCACGACATCGACACCTCGTTTCAGATATAGCCAGGCTGCGATTCCGCTCCAGACCGCTCCACCCGCCATCGACGCGAGGAGCAATGCCGGAAGAGTGAGTCCACCTAAGGCAAGATTGGGAAACACAACCATCTTCGCCAGCCATGCCGAACCCACACCGCCAAGGATGAACTGTCCTTCTCCGCCAATGTTGTACATCCCTGCCCTCCAAGCAACACCAGCACCGAGGCCGGTTAGTATGAGCGGCGTCATCTTCACCAGAGTTTTAGACCAGGCATTCCAATCGGCCACCGAGCCAACGTACATCGCCTTCAGGCTCGCCCCAACCGGCTGCCCAAAAATCATAAAGGTCAGCACCAAGAAGAACATGACTAGCGCCAGGCCAGCGACAGCACCGATTCCACTTGAAAGCACCTTCTTCATGAAGGGCTCCCCTCGCCAAGCAGAGCGAGCGAACCCTCGCCCTCAACCAGCTCACCTCGACTCAAGAACGCGAGCCGATCGCTGAGTTGAGTGAGTTCATCCAGGTCGGTTGAGATTAGGGCGATCGCAGCGCCTCTCTCTCGTGCACTCAGTAGCTGGGCGTGAACGAAGTGGGTCGCCTTGATGTCCAGCCCGCGCGTCGGGTTGACCGCGATAATTACCTCGGGAACTTGATCAAAGACTCGACTCACGACTATCTTTTGCTGGTTGCCGCCGCTCAGCGATTTCACCAACTGGTCTGGACCTTCGGTCTTGATCGAGAACTTTTGAATCAGCTTCCGGCTCCACTCCTGAATCTTCCTCAGTCGTAGGAAAGGGCCGCGCCGAAGTCGGTGGTCACGAACTCCGGTCAGTAGCAGGTTTTCGCGAACACTAAGTTCCAGTGCGAGCCCATCATGTTGGCGATCTTGTGGGATGTAACCAATGTCGCGATCGGTTTCGACGGCCAGAGAATCTTGACGAATGGGCCTACGGAGGCCCACGAGTGCCTCGGCAAGCTCAATCTGGCCATTTCCATCGACTCCCCCAAACCCATAAATCTCGCCCGCCCGAATTTCAAACTTCACGTCTCGAATCGCAGTTTCACCTCGATCTCCGAGGACGCTCATGCCGGTAGCCCTAACTCGCGCGGCGCCCCGATTCGCTCGTTTTTCGGTGTGCATGGGAGGTAGGTCACCAACCATCCACTCGGCCAGGATTTGGGCAGTGACGTCGGTAATCGGTGCTGAGGCAACATTGATTCCCCGTCGCAACACGGTTACTTCATCTGCCACAGAAAGCACTTCGGACAACTTATGTGCGATAAGAATGAGAATCCGGCCTTCGTCTCGAAGTGTCCGCATCACCCGGAACAGATCCTCCGCTTCCTCGGGCGAAAGCACCGCAGTTGGCTCATCAAAGATCAGCACCTTTGCGGAGCCGCTAAGTGCCTTGAGAATCTCCAAACGTTGCTGGACGCCAACTGGAAGCTCCGAAGTTCGTTGATTTCGCGGGATATCCCAACCGAGCTTTGCCGCGATTTCGAGAGCCTCCAATGACTGGCTCCGCGGATCAACTTTGGAGACAAGTTGCGAAGTCCGCGCAAGCGCCAAGTTCTCTTCGGCAGTAAATGCAGGAACAAGCGTGAAGTGCTGGTGGATCATTTCGATCCCTAGACGCTGACACTCAGCCGGCCTTCCACCTGGAATCGATGTCCCTTCGAATACGACATCGCCTTGTTCCGGAACGAGAAAACCTGCGAGCACGCTCATCAGCGTGGACTTCCCTGCCCCATTTTCACCGAGAACGGCGTGGATGCGTCCTGGAAGAAACGTCGCCGAGACATGGTCAAGGGCGCAGAGTGCACCAAAGTGCTTGCTGACGCCCTTAACCTCTAACATGGAAAAGTTAGAACTGCTTCATCGGGGCTTTCAACTTGCCCGACTTCAGATCTGCTTTGATTTCGTCGATCTTCTTTGTCAACTCGGCTGGCACCATAGAAGCCATCTTAGGGCTGATCACGAAGTCGATGGCTCCGTCCTTCATTGAGAACTGGCGAACCGCTCCGGTGTACTTGCCTTCAGATACTTCCTTTGCAAGGGTCACAAAAGCTGGCTTGGCAACAATCACTGCGCTCGCGATGACTGCGTCCTGGTCGTTTTGGTTTGCGTTTGAGCCAAATGCATGGACTCCCTTTTCTTTGCACGCATCAAAGAAGCCAGATGCTCCCGCGTTTGCCTGGTGGATGAGGAAGTCACAGCCTTGGCCGATCAGTTCGAGTGTCGCGAGCTTTGCCTTGGCGATGTCGGCGTTCTCATTGGTATAGACCTTTTTGACTTCCACGCTCGGCTTGGCAGCCTTTGCTCCTGCCACAAAAGCATCAAATGTTGATTCGATGCTGGGAACGTTAGGGCCACCAACCATGCCTAGCTTGCCAGTCTTGCTCATCGTTGCAGCCATGTAGCCTGCAACGTAGAAACCCTCTTCGAGGGCAAAGCGGAAGGCACCGGAGTTCTTCGAAAACTTATCGCCTGACGAACTCACAAAAACCGTGTTTGGAAATTCAGCGGCAAGGGTGTTTCCAACTTCGTTATATTCGTAGCCGTGGCCAAAGACGAGTTGGTAACCATCGTTCGCATATGACCGCATGGCGTCTTTGATTTTCGCGCCGGTTGCTTCCTGGTTTGCAACATCGGCGTCCAAGTCAGATTTGATCCCCTGGAGCCCTTCATAAGCCATTGCGCTCCAGCCATTGTCAGTCACCGGACCAGGGGTAAGCAGCGCGACCTTGAGCTTGCCAGTCTTAGGCCTATCGCCAGTTGCAGCTTTAGGATCGGGCTTCTTGACCTCGGCCGAATCAGACCCTGCGTTTGAGCAGCCAAATGCTGTAACGAGGGCGACGCATAAAAATAACCACCACGTCTTCATAGTCAGGCGTAGTCTACGCCATGAGCTTCTACGCAACAAACCAGAAGCCCATTTCGCCCAATCTGCAAGGTGCCGTGCGCGGTACGATATAGCTTATATGTCAGTGCTTGTAGATCGAAGCACGCAGGTCATTGTCTGTGGCATGACCGGGCGTGAGGGCAGTTTCCACACCAAGCAAATGATTGCTTACGGAACCAATGTAGTCGGAGGCGTTACTCCCGGCAAAGGTGGAACCGTTTTTGAAGGTGTTCCTGTCTTCAACACCGTCGAAGAGGCGGTCAAGGCAACCGGCGCAAATGCTTCTATCATTTTCGTTCCACCACCCTACGCTGCGGACTCCGTGCTTGAGTGTGAAGCAGCTGGGCTTCCGTTTGTGACTCTCATCACCGAAGGAGTTCCGATCCAGGATTCGGTTCGAGTGACAAACCGACTTCGGGCGAACGGCGTGACTCGGCTTCTCGGAGGAAACTGCGCTGGCATCATCACACCGGGTGAGTGCAAGATGGGCATCATGCCCGGCCACATCTTTTTACAGGGAGATGTCGGTTTGGTGTCCCGCTCAGGCACACTGACCTACGAAATTGTCTGGGAAATGACCCGCGCTGGAATCGGGCAGACGACATGCGTAGGTATCGGTGGAGACCCGCTTCCGGGCACTCGATTCATCGAAGTCATGGAAATGTTCGAAGCCGACCCCAAGACCAAGGCGGTCGTCATGGTTGGTGAGATTGGTGGATCTGACGAAGAGAAGGCCTGCGAATTCATCGCCAAGATGAAAAAACCAGTCGTCGGATTCATAAGTGGTCGAACAGCTCCTCCAGGAAAGCGAATGGGCCATGCCGGAGCGATCATCTCCGGAAACACCGGAACTCCGCAAAGCAAAGTTGACGCACTGCTTAACGCAGGTGCCGCAGTTGCAGATCGAACTTCAGACGTCCCGAGACTGCTGAACGAGCGACTTCAACGAGTGGGAGTATAAGGGGAAGCCATCGCAATGGGGCGACGGCTTGACCAATACTTTGACTACGGAGCTTCCACGCCTCTCGATCCCCGCGTTCGAGAGCTGATGCTTCCCTTCTTTGGTGAGAACTACGGTAACGCAAGTTCGATCCACAGTTGGGGTCGCACAGGGCGATCGGCGGTCGAACGCGCGCGCATGAAAGTCGCGACCGCTCTTGGTGCCGACGATCCTGCACAGATCGTCTTCACATCCGGGGCGACCGAAGGGAACAACTGGATCATCCAGCGCTATGGGCCAGGATTTGTCAGCCCATTTGAGCACAGTTCTGTGCGAGAGTCCGCAAAGTCCACCGGATGTCAATGCATCTGCTGCGCTGAACATTCCCTCGGGGCGGTGACTGGCCACCACAAGCTGATCAGCGTCATGCAGGTGAACAACGAAACCGGAACCATTTGGGATCCTGCCCCATACCGTCCATTTGCCGATGTCCTTCACAGCGATCTCACGCAGGCATTTGGGAAGGTGGAGTGCGATATCTCCTCTCTTGACTTTGCGACCCTTTCTGCCCATAAGATCTACGGCCCGCAAGGTGTTGGAGCCCTATATATCAAGGAGGGCCATGCCGAACCGCTCATTTATGGTGGTGATCAAGAGAATGGCCTCCGCTCTGGCACGCTAAATGTGATGGGTATTGTTGGGCTCGGTGAGGCGTCAAAAATATCTGCGGCAGAAAGGCTGCAAGATGCTGCTCACGCCCGAGAACTCAAAGAAGTTGTTCTCGAGTCGATCCGCGCGCTTTCCGATTGGGAAGTGAACGGTGGTGACCACTGCTCTCCGTTTATTCTGAACGTGAGCTTTAGAGGAGTGGTAGGAGAGTCGATCGTTGTCGAAGCTGACGCGAAAGGATTTGCCCTGAGCGCAGGTTCGGCCTGTAGCAGTGGTTCAGGAAAAGGGAGCGCCGTCCTGCGCGCCATGGGATACGACGACGAGCGAGTGCGCGGAGCGGTGAGAATCAGCTTCGGTCGCTATGCAACCCAGGAGTCGGCCAGGGCACTAGGACTTACGCTGACCGAAACGGTTCAGTCACTGCGTAAAATGAAGTGTTGAGTTCAAAACGGAAACGAAAAGACTTTTCGATTTCGTCTGAAACTGATATAGTGGAGGCCTCATCGCTGACCACTCACAATCTCGAGTTGACTCGACTATTGACCAGAGTCTGCTAGGAATTGTGAAAAGCTGAGAAAAATCGGTATCTGTGCTCCACGTCCGACGTAGAACGATAACAGAGTGCAGATGCAAAGTGGGTTACTACGGGTGCCCGGAGGAACGAATTAGACATGCCAGTTGAAAATGGGTTGGTTTCGCAGCCGCGACGAGGACGAGCAATTACCGTCCGTACGCCTGGTCGGCACACTTATGCCGAGGCCTCCGCTGCTCCAGCCATGGACGATGCGAATGGTGAACCAGCAGAAGACGATCTGTTGGAGCTTGATGCTGCCGAGGAAGAAGAAGAAGCCGAAGCGCCCGTCCACGATGATAGTGAAGAACTTGAAATGTGGATGCGGCAAACACGTCGCGCTCAGCTTTTGACCCCGGAGCAAGAAGTTGACCTTGCCCGGAAGGTTCAGGCTGGGGATATGTATGCCAAGAAGATTCTCATCGAGTCGAACCTTCGGCTCGTCGTGAGTATTGCCAAGAAGTACAACGCTCGCGGCATCCCGCTCGCTGACTTGATCCAAGAAGGAAACCTTGGTCTGATCCGAGCGGTAGAGAAGTTTGACTGGCGTAAAGGATTCCGGTTTAGCACCTATGCGACATGGTGGATTCGCCGAGCGATTGCTCGTGCGATTATCAACCAGGGCCGCACAATCCGCATCCCGGTCTACGTTGCTGAGTTGATCAACAAGGTCGTGAAGACAGCTTCCCGATTGCAGCAAGAGCTTCAACGCGAACCGACTGAGGAAGAAATCAGCCGTGAGGTTGGTCTCTCGATCGACCGCGTGCGCGAAATGATGCGAGTTGCGGTTGAACCGATCTCGCTTGAAACTCCGGTTGGCGAAAAGGACAACTCTAGCATTGGCGACTTCGTTCAGAGTCAGAACATGCCGACGCCGGGAGATGTCACTTGGACACTTATCCGACGTGAAGAGATCGATGGCATTCTCGGACGTCTCACCTCACGTGAGCGAGATGTGGTTCGACTGCGGTTTGGCCTTGACGATGGACGGTCTCGAACCTTGGAAGAGGTTGGAACCGAACTCAACGTTACTCGAGAGCGTGTTCGACAAATCGAACTACGTGCGATGAAGAAACTCAAGCACATCGGCCAAGAGCTCTCAGCACAGGGCTTCACCATCACGCCGACACCGAACTAAGGGTTCGGGTTGAGCCCACCTTCGATTTACTTCGAAGGTGGGCTTTTTTATTTCTT
>JBBRHU010000081.1:0-10876 GCA_038222255.1 Fimbriimonadales bacterium
GGTCGTGCGGGTCGTATCCGCAGAGCACGCTAAACACGATCGCAGCGTCCTCGATCGTTCGAGCGATTGGGCCGACTTTGTCCATCGTATAACTCAATCCCATTGCACCGTATCGCGAAACTCGACCATAGGTCGGACGAAAACCGCTGACGCGGCATCGCGAGGAGGGCGACATGATAGAACCCAATGTCTCCGTGCCGAGTGCAAAAGGCAGCAAGCCAGCTCCGACCGAAGCCGCAGACCCCGCGCTCGACCCGCTGCTTCCCTGATTGAGGTTATAAGGATTGTTGGTTCGCGCCTTAAACCAGACGTCGTTCATAGCGAGCGCGCCCATGCTCAACTTTGCACAAAGGACAGCACCGGCAGCCGAAAGTCGTTCGTAAACCGTTGCGTTGTGGTCAAACTTCTGGTTCTCGTAGGGTGCCGCGCCCCACGTCGTCTTGTACGGCTTCACTGCAAAGAGATCTTTCAAGCCGTAAGGAATGCCCTGTAGCAGTCCCTTGTCGACTCCCCTCGCGAACTCACGGTCTGCCCGAGCGGCTTCGGTGAGAGCGAGTTCCTCGGTCAGAGTGATTACGCAGTTCAGCTTTGCATCGTACTTTTTGAGCCGGGCCAAAAAGAATTTTGTCAACTCGACCGAAGTGATCTGGCCAGAGCGAAGTAGACCCGCGAGCTCGGGAATCGAAAGATACGCCAGATCCAGCTCAGCCTTCGGGCGACTCAGGCCAGACGGTCGCGAGTCAACAGAAACGGGGGCGGTGAGCGAGCGAGGTCGGCCGATCGGCGAGAACACCGTTGGCGGCTCGTCACGGTAGTCGACTGGCACTTTGCGAAGTGACTCGGCTTCCGCAAGTTGGGCTCTGACCGCGCCGAGGACCGCGCGACGCTCCTCGTCGCTGAATTCTATCCCAGCAATTTTCTCGCAAGCCTTGAGGTCTTCAATCGAGATCCCCTGATTTGCTCCCGCTTGAACTGTCGCCATCGCGGTACCGGGCAACGATAATCCGGCCATGCCCAATACGGCGACCTTCAACATTTCTTTACGACTTATCAGTGCAGACTCATCAATCATCGGCTACCAGTTTCCCACTAACCGCGAGGTCTGTATACTCAAGGTTGAGAAATGGCGCAACATCTCGAAGAACTCGTCCGCCTGAGCCATAAAATCGGAAGCGAATCGCGGTCGCTCACCATCCTTGCCGAAGGAAACATCAGCGTCCGCCATGACGAGAACGCGTTCTTAGTCAAAGCAAGTGGAAAGTCGCTCACGAACCTCCACCCGCACGAGGTCTCAAAGGTTTCAATCGCACCCGTTGCTCAAGCACTCCACGAACATCTGGACGACAAATCTATCCGAGCTAGGCTAGAGTCCTCTACACTCGACACGGGTCCGATCCCTAGTGTAGAGACCTTCATGCACGCTTACCTGCTGAAGATTCCCGAAGTAAATTGGGTGATCCACACCCACCCGACCGCGATGTTGCCGCTTCTTTGCCACCCAGATGCAGGAACTTACGCGAAGTGGCGACTGTTCCCCGACCAGGTCGTTTGTTGTGGCATCGCAGATTGCTTCGTCCCCTACATCGATCCCGGACTCGCTCTAGCCAAAGCGATCAAGGCAGCTACGGAGGAATATGCCTACGCTTACGGGCGTCCGCCCAAGTGTTACTGGCTCGCGAATCACGGCCTGATCACTCTAGGGCGGACCTCCCTCGAAGCGGAGAGTGCGACACTCATGGCGGTCAAAGCCGCCGAGGCGCTCGTGACCTCACTCTCGATCACCAAGAAGCCGGTGACGATGACAAAGGAGCAAATCGAAAGAATTGCGACGCGACCTGACGAACACTTTCGCCAAGCTCAGCTTTGGCTCCCCTAAATCGTTTAAGATTAAGAAAATGATTAGCTTGAATCAGATTAAATTCGGCGTTGGCTTTGCGGCAACATTGGCGGTTGTAGGTTGCACGGGATCGAGCGGCACGAGCGGTGGAAGTTCGATGCCAGGTGCGCCTTCTCCGATGTCGTCAAACGAAGGGGGATCTACTCCTCCCGGTGCTAAGAAGATCACGATCACGATGATCGCGAAGAGTTCGAATAATCCCGTCTTTCAGTCTGCCAAGATCGGCGCGGAAGCGGCGGCTGCCGAGCTCTCGAAGGCAAACAAGGTTGACATCAAGATCGACTGGCAGACTCCGCCCACCGAAGACGGGCAGGTCCAGGCTCAGCGAATCGCTCAAGCTGTCAATCAAGGGTCTCAAGCAATCCTGCTTTCTTGCTCCGATGCGGAGAAAGTGACAGGGGCAATAAATGATGCGGTCGCCAAAGGCGTTCCTGTCATGACATTTGACAGCGACGCGCCGAAATCAAAGCGCTTTGCGTTCTATGGAGCGGATGACGAGGCGGTCGGCAAGCAAGTGATGACCGAACTCGCAAAGGTCACTGGCGGAAAAGGCAACATCGCGATTCTCGCTGGCAACCAGAATGCACCCAACCTTCAGCGACGCGCAAAGTCGGTGATCGAAGAGGCCAAGAAGTATCCGGGCATCAAAATTGTCGGCACATTCAACCACATCGAATCTCCTCAAGACGCAACTGCGGAAGTGAAGAAGGACATGAACGCCCACCCAGAAATCACCGCTTGGGCGATGGTTGGCGGCTGGCCGTTGTTCGCAAAGGGCTTGCTCGATCTTGATCCAAAGAAGGTCCAGATCGTTGCGGTTGATGCTCTGCCCGACCAGCTTTCCTATGTTGACGCCGGGATCGCACCGGTTCTGCTTGCGCAACCTTGCTACAACTGGGGCTACGTGAGCGTGGGCAAGATTGTCGACAAGCTCGTCCTCAATAAGGAAGTCGCGCCGATCAACAAGATGGACCTCGTTCGAGTGGCAAAGGAGAATCTCGGAACTTGGGCGGTGCAGCTCAAGGACTGGGGATTTGACAAGGTCGATCAGAAGTTCCTCGACATGGCTCCCAAGAAGGCTCCTGCCAAGAAGTAACCAGCCTTGGAAGTCCGCGTTGAACATATCTCCAAGCACTTTCCCGGCGTGCAGGCCCTCGATGATGTCGGCCTGACGATCGCGTCGGGGTCTTGCCACGCCCTAATGGGCGAGAACGGAGCGGGCAAGAGCACGCTCGGCAAGATCATCGCCGGGCTGTATTCGCCGGATGGCGGATCGGTCTTTCTCGACGGCAAACAGGTGCACTTTCGCGGACCGCTCGACGCTGTTCAAGCAGGGGTTAGCATGATCCACCAGGAGTTGCTCTTCGCCGAGAATCTCTCGGTGGCAGACAACCTCTGCTTGGGCGACCTCCCGCGAAAAGGCTTGTGGATCGACGACAAGACCGCCTTCAATCGCGCGAAAGAATGGCTCGCCGCAATTGGATCGGACATCGACCCTCGCACGCCTGTAGGAGACCTGCCTGTCGCCAAACAGCAGCTTGTCCAGATCGCGGGAGGAATTGGCAAAGGCTCTCAAGTGTTGGTCTTTGACGAGCCCACGAGTAGCCTGTCGCAAGTCGAGGCCCACCGATTGCTGGAAATCATCCGCGACTTGAAGAAGCGCGGAGTCACCTGCATCTACGTTTCTCACCGACTCGAAGAAGTGCTGGCGATTTGCGATACGGTGACGGTTCTCCGCGATGGCAAGCTCGTCGATACCGTGCCCGCCGACGGCCTAAGCCGCGATGCTTTGGTGAAGATGATGGTGGGAAGATCCATCGTTGACGCCGATCGCCGAAAGTGCGAACTCGGGCAAGTCCGGTTGGAGTTGCGAGACCTCTCAAGCGCTGGGAAATTCGAGGGTGTTTCCTTGCAAGTTCACGACGGGGAAATCGTTGGTCTCGCTGGTCTAGTCGGCGCAGGCCGGACTGAGTTGCTTGAGGCCATCTTTGGCATCGACAGGCACGCCACCGGCGAGATTTTGCTTGATGGCAAGCCCGTGCGGTTCAAGTCCCCAGCGGAGGCCCTCGAAGGTGGACTTGGTCTGATTCCCGAAGATCGAAAACGGCACGGACTGGTGCTCGACATGAATGCGAGAGAAAACATGTCCCTGCCGACACTGAACGAAGTCGCCACGTTGGGTTGGGTCAACCGAACCAAGGAACGCAACAGCGTGCTTCCCTACTATGAAAAGATGCGCGTGAAGGCGCCGACGATGGAAACGCCAAGCGTTACCTTGTCAGGCGGAAACCAGCAAAAGCTCGTCATTGCAAAATGGCTCGCCGCCCACTGCGATGTGCTCCTTGTGGACGAACCGACTCGCGGTGTCGATGTTGGCGCGAAGGCCGAAATCCATGAGCTCTTGCGAGATCTTGCCTCCTCGGGCAAAGCAATTTTGCTGGTCAGCAGCGAGATGCCAGAACTCCTCGCCCTCAGCGACCGAATCGTCGTTCTTCGGGAAGGTGCTCAAGTAGGTGAGCTGGCTGGAGACGATGCGAACGAGAACGGCGTAATGTCCCTGATGGCTGGCTTGGGCTAATTGGGTCTAAGCATTCTGGCAATCCTCTGCGGACATCGTTCAAACTTTGAAGATGAAGCACCAAACCGTTCTCGTTGTAGATTTCGGCGGCCAATACACGCAGCTCATCGTGCGGAGAGTCCGCGAAATGGGGATCTACTCCGAAATGGTGCCGTACACCACCGCTGCTGAGCGAATCAAAGAAATGACGCCTGATGCGGTGATCTTGAGCGGCGGGCCCCGCTCGACGCTTGAACCTGGGGCGCCGTCAATCGACTTTTCCGTGCTCGAAGGAATCCCGGTTCTTGGCATCTGCTACGGCCAGCAGTTGATGGCGAAGATGCTCGGCGGGATCGTCGCGAACGCGAACCACAAAGAGTACGGTCACCGAGTCCTCGAGACTGTGAGCGGATCTCTAGTTGGTGATCTTCCAAACAATCAGGTGTGGATGAGCCACGGCGACCAGGTTGAACTCGTTCCAACAGGATTTGAAATCACGGCGACGACGGATTCGTGCCCAGTTGCTGCCTTCGAAAACAACGCGACGAAGCAGTACGGCGTGCAGTTCCATATTGAGGTGACGCACACTCCGGAGGGCAAGACGGTCCTTCGCCGATTCCTGTTCGAGAAAGTTGGTTTGAGAGGAGACTGGACGAGCGAGAGCTTCATCGAAGAAGAGATCTCGCGAATAAGAGAAATTGTCGGCGACGGCAAGGTGCTCTGCGCGGTGAGCGGTGGAGTCGATAGTTCGGTCATGGCCGCGCTTCTGATTCGAGCGATTGGCGACCGAGCGGTTTGTGTGTTCGTGGACCACGGGCTCCTTCGAAAAGGAGAAGCGGAACAAGTCGAAGCCACTTTCCGTGGACATTTCAACGCGAACCTCCATGTCTTTGACGAGAAGGCGCGATTCTTCGGTGAGCTCGCAGGAGTGACCGAGCCCGAGCGAAAGCGAAAGATCATCGGCGCAGAGTTTGTGCGCGTTTTCGAAATCCACGCCGACGAGCTGCGAGGATGCGACTTCCTTGCTCAGGGAACGCTCTACCCAGACGTAATCGAATCAGGTTCTTCAACTGCCGCAAAGATCAAGACTCACCACAACGTCGGCGGACTCCCCGATTGGATGCGGATGAAGCTCATCGAACCGCTGCGGTGGCTTTTCAAAGACGAAGTTCGCGAAGTTGGACGCCGCCTTGGACTTCCTGAAGAGATGGTCGAGCGCGAGCCCTTTCCTGGACCAGGCCTAGCTGTTCGCATCCTCGGAGAAGTCACGCCGGAACGAGTGGCCATGACTCAGGAAGCAGACTGGATCTTCCGATCCGAGCTCCGATCTCGTGGCCTTCACAAGGGGATTTGGCAGAGCTACGCTGCGCTGCTCGACGTGAAGAGCGTCGGCGTGATGGGCGACGAAAGAACCTACGAGCAGCCGATCGTGCTCCGCGCAGTGGAGAGCGAAGACGCTATGACCGCGCGAGCGGTGAACATCCCCTTCGAAGCGCTTGAGGCAATTGCCGCGCGAATCGTCAATGAAGTCAACGGCGTCAACCGAGTCTTCTACGACCTCACAAGCAAGCCGCCCGCTACGATCGAATTGGAATAGGCGAAGGACGGAAACCTTTACGGGGAGACAACAGGTACAAGAGGGTATGTTCGCTGCTGTCTCCTTTTTGATCGCCCTCCAGACCCCTGATGAGGCCAAAACCGCCATCGTGGCAGGCTACGCCAATTGGAGCAAGTCCTTTCTTGCCAAGGACATGAAGGGAATCGAAAGCCTCGTGCACGCCAAATTCGTGACGATCACGAAGGTGAAAGACGAGATCACCAAGAAGCCCCGCGCTGGCTTCGTCGGTTCGATCAAGCGGCAGTTCGACGATCCGAAGTTTGTGATGAAGAAGTTCGACATCAAGGTCGAGAAAGTTGAGAAGACGAAGGAAGGATGGATGGCAACCATCGAAGAGCGATTCGGCTACACATACGACGGCAAAGAGGTCAAGGCAGGACAACGCACCGCCGACCTTTGGATCAAATCGGAGAAGGGCTGGCAGGTCGCCTCAACCGAACTCCTAGAACGACTGAAGGACTGAGCGCACCCGCCAGTTAGCCGAGCCAGTGTATGCCTAAATCTGGTAGAATTGAGTCTAGCGTTGTGTCCCGCTCGACGCTCAACTTCCTGTCATGGCTGACGAACTGATTCCATTAGACCTCCCCGAAGACGACGATCAACTTCAAGAGATTGAGAAGTTCACGGGGGACTACTCTGCTGACCAAATCCAAGTCCTAGAAGGACTTGAAGCGGTTCGAAAGCGGCCTGGCATGTACGTTGGCGACAACGGAAAGCGAGGCCTCCACCAGCTATTTAAGGAAGTCATCGACAACTCTGTCGATGAAGCCCTCGCTGGACATTGCGATCGCATTGATGTGATCTTGCACGAGGATAATTCTCTCGAGCTCACCGATAACGGCCGTGGCATTCCCGTTGGTTTGCACAAAAAGATGGGAGTAAGCGCCCTCCAGGTCGTAATGACAGTGCTCCACGCGGGCGGTAAGTTCGGCGAAGAAGGCGGTTATAAGACCTCGGGAGGTCTCCACGGTGTCGGTGTCAGTTGTACCAACGCCCTTTCCCAATGGCTCGTGGCGAGTGTTCGACGTGAGGGCAAGGTTTGGCAGCAACGGTACGAACAAGGCAAACCCGTCACAGAAGTCACCGTAGTGGGCGATGCAGACGAAACCGGCACGAGCATTCGATGGCTTGCCGACCCTGAAATCCTGAACGAGACGGTCTACGACATCCACATTCTCAAAACGCGAATGCGTGAGCTGGCTTACCTAAATGCCAAGTTGCGGATCTCCTACACCGACATGCAGGATCCGGAGCGATCCGAGGTCTTCTACTACGAAAAAGGCATTCCACAGCTCGTCGAAGACCTTAACGACGGCAAGAACACGCTCCACCCAGTGATCTTCTTCCGCAGAATCCGCGAATCAAGCCAGGTCGAAGTGGCGCTCCAGTATCACGATGGATACAGCCAGACCCTGCTCGCGTTTAGCAACAACATTCACAACCCAGACGGTGGAACGCACGTCAGCGGATTTAACACGGCACTTACCCGCGTCGTGAATACCTATGCGCGGCGAATGAACTTCCTGAAAGAGAAGGACAGCAACTTTACGTCGGACGACATTTCCGACGGTTTGACCGCAGTTATTTCGCTCCGCCTTACGAACCCCTCCTACAACTCGCAAGACAAGGTAAAGCTGGTAACTCCAGAAGTCCAAGGCTTGACGAACTCGCTTGTGGGTGATGGCTTGACACAGTTCTTCGAAGAGAACCCTTCGTACGCGAAGCGAATTGTCGACAAGGCCGTTATCGCGCAGCGCGCTAGAGAAGCCGCCCGCAAGGCTGCAGAAAGCATCCGGCGTGGAAACGCGATGGACACCTTCGGCCTCCCTGGCAAGCTCACCGACTGCAAAAGCAGGAACGTCGCAGAGTGCGAGCTCTTCTTGGTTGAGGGTGACTCGGCAGGTGGCTCCGCCAAGCTTGCACGAGATCGAAACACGCAGGCCGTTCTTCCGCTCCGAGGAAAGATCCTTAACGTCGAGCGAGCCCGAATCGACAAGGCGCTGGACAACGAGGAAATCAAGTCGCTCATCGCCGCCCTTGGTGTCGGATTCGACCTCAATGTCGGACGCTCGAAGGCAGCGGCAGAAGCCTCCTCAGACGAACAAGAGGCCCTTGAGTTTGAGATGACGGTGGCAGACACGATGCCGACCGCGAGTGGCACTAAGAAGAAGCGAGAGCGTGGTGAAGATATCACGTTCGATATCACAAAGCTCCGCTACGGCAAGATCGTCATCATGACCGATGCTGACGTTGACGGCGAGCATATTCGAACGCTCCTCCTCACGTTCTTCTACCGCTACATGCGACCCTTGATTGAAAAGGGCCACATTTTTCTCGCCCAACCGCCCCTCTATGTCGTAAAGGTTGGAAACAACGAACGACATTACGCCATGACCGAAGCCGAGCGCGACGAAATCATCCGGGGCCTTAAGAAGAAGAGTTGGTCAGTCACTCGCTTTAAGGGTCTTGGAGAAATGAATGCCGACGACCTTGAAGACACCACGATGAACCCAGCCCATCGACGGTTGATCCAAGTGCAGCTTTTGCCGGAATATGAAGTAGAAGTCGAAAAGATGTTTAGCCAGCTGATGGGCGACAAGGTTGAGCCGCGAAGAAACTTCATCGAGGCCCACGCAAAGAGCGCGCACAACGTCGACTGGCACTATTGACGGAGCCACATGGTCACAATCGTTCTCGCCTCAATATTGATTAGCGGTTCGATTGACGACCTGTACTGGAATGGGAAGTGGGACAAGTCTGCTCTTCCCCCTCCAGTCGCACCGAACACGCTCGACGTCCTCCCCCAAGACCGAGTCGTCGTGCCAATCACCTTCCCGGTTCTCGGGAGCCCGCTCTGGAAGGATAACTTTAACGAAATCCGATCAGGGTTTCGACACACTGGCATCGACATCCGTGCTGCAAAGATGACGCCTGTTGTTGCTCCATTTGCTGGCCGGATCAACATGAAGCTTCACAGCTTTTGGATCTACGGCGACAACGGTTACCGTTGCCTTGGCACCCACCTGAACAGCGATCGCCCAGGAACAAAGGACGATTCAAACCTTCGCGACAACATGTTCGCGCCAAACATGCTGCCGCTGGCGCACGTTGAGGCGGGCCAGCTCATCGGCTATGTCGGTACCTCGGGAGATGCGACTGGGCCGCACCTGCATTTCGAAATTTACGATTCAGGTGGAATCTTGAACCCGTTCCCGTCACTTGTCGCGTCGACCAAGATCAGCTCACCAAAAGTAATCATCGCGAGTTCTATCGCTAAGCCAGATGAGGGTTGCGTGCGACTCATCGGTGCGTACCGAAGTGGATCCACAACCCCTCCTCGAATCCGGATGGCGTTGGTTGCGAAGCAGACCGCCGATGGCAAGTTGTCCGGATACACCTCGCCATCGATTGTTGACGTAGAAACTGAACTAGCTCGCTGGGAAGGAATCCGACGAGCTGAACTGGACCCCGGCCAAGTTATCGAGATCCATTGCAAGGCTGGCAAGACTTCCGACGGCAAGGCCGGATGGATCGCAACGCGTATCAAGCGTAACGACTAACCGGTCATTCGCCAAGTTCAAGCGGGAGGTCATCACGCCGCTTCGGCGGTTGAATCCCTAAGTGTCTATAGGCGACGTCAGTTGCGATCCGCCCTCGAGGAGACCGCTGAAGGAACCCGATCTGCAACAGATAGGGCTCATAGACATCTTCAATCGTCTGAGAATCTTCACCGATCGTGGCGGCAAGCGTCTCAAGCCCAACTGGTCCGCCTCGGTAGTTCTCGATCATCGCCGTCAAGAGCGTTCGGTCGATACGGTCAAGGCCGAGTAAGTCGACGCCGAGAGCGGTGCACGCCTTCGCAATGATTCCAGGGTTGATCGTTTCGTGACCGTCGACCTGAGCAAAGTCTCGCACCCTGCGAAGCAACCGGTTCGCAATACGTGGGGTCCCGCGTGAACGTCGAGCGAGTTCGTGAGCACCTTCCCCGTCAATTGAATAGCCGAGGATGGAGGCTGATCGGACGATAATTTCGCGCAAGGCTGAGTGATCGTAAAACTGAAAATGCGAAATGATTCCAAACCGGTCTCGGAGGGGTCCAGTGAGCAACCCTTGCCTTGTCGTCGCACCTACCACGGTGAACTGCGGAACATCCAGACGGATCGAACGTGCGGCCGGCCCCTTCCCGATCATGATGTCGACCTTGCAGTCCTCCATCGCCGGATAGAGGATCTCTTCAACGGGTCGACTCAGCCGGTGGATTTCGTCGATGAAGAGCACTGCGCCATGCTCAAGATTCGTGAGGATACCGACGAGGTCGCCGGGTCGGTCGATCGCTGGACCACTCGTGACGTGGAGCGTCGCACCCATTTCGTTGGCGACAATGTGTGCGAGAGTGGTCTTGCCTAGCCCTGGCGGGCCATAGAGCAACACGTGATCAAGCGGCTCGGAGCGTTGCCGTGCGGCTTCCAGGAAGACCTTAAGGTTTGACTTGAGGGCTTCCTGTCCAATGAACTCGTCGAGTTTGCGTGGCCGGAGGGAAAGCTGGTAAGTGCCTTCCTCTGGCTGTTCATCGGGGTTCAAGTCGTTATTCCGCATCGCCACTTCAGTAGACAAGTGTACATCATCACGACTTATTCAACAAGCGCAATGCGACGCGGATCTGGCCCTCTACGTCCTCCGCCCCGCCGCGAGCAGACTCAGCGATGGTCTCTACCTCACTTCGTCGGTACCCAAGAGCCATGAGCGCTTCAATGAGGTCGTCCGCAGGTTTGGCGATTGGCTTCTTTGTCGTGGTGGCAACCTC
>JBBRHU010000082.1:0-10852 GCA_038222255.1 Fimbriimonadales bacterium
TTGATACGACAGAACACTGAGATCGATCACTCAGGTTCAACACAGGACTCTACGAGACGCAGAAAGACTCAGAAATACAATATTCTCGAATCTGTTAACGAACAGCGACAACAGGTCAACTCATCGCGCTCGCCAAGATCAGAGCGCGTACACTTGAGAGCATATGCTCGCTCTCCTTTTTATCGCCCAATCCGCGACCCTATTCCAGGCGCCCCATGTTCAGCTTGGCCTTCGCGCTGATGGCAAGCCGAATCAGTTGAGCGTAGTTTATCAAACGACGGATGACGCACCAGCCTATCAAGTGCGCTATCGGCAGGGAACCGATTGGACGACCGCAACCCAAGGGCCGTTGCGAAAGATTGAGACCACAGAGAACCCACTTCACTTTGTTCGCACCGCTGACTTTGTCGGTCTCAAGCCTGGCGAGGCGGTCGAATATGAAGTGCTGAAGGATGGCACTGTGCTCTTCAAATCGTCGGTAGTGGCGCCGAAGAGTGCAGACCAGGCCAGTCGCTTCATCGTTTTCGGCGACTGTGCGGCGGGCACTCCACAGCAAAAGCTGGTTGCATATCAGGCAGCACAGCAAAAACCGGACCTTGTCGTGATCACAGGCGACATTGTTTACAACAATGGTCGATCATCGGAATACCGGTCGCGGTTTTTTCCCGTATATGGTGCTTCGTCGACGATGAGGAGTGTTGGATCAAATCTGATCAGTACGACACTTTCGGTAGGTGCGGCAGGAAATCACGACACCGCGAGCTTCAACACAGACAAAGTGTCCGACGGTTTTGCCTACTTCTACTACTGGAATCAACCGCTAAACGGACCGAAGCTTCAGCCCGACATGGCGAAGAACGTCGCAAAGCTGACCGGAGCAAACGAGGAAACCAAATCGAAGTTTTTCTCTGCTTCGGCAGGTCGATACCCAACCGCAACGAACTTTTCGTTTGATTATGGAAATGCTCACTGGGTTGTCCTTGACTCAAATCTTTACGCCGATTGGACGACAGCAGGACTTCGAGAGTGGCTGATCAAAGACCTCGATGCTTCCAAGGCAACGTGGAAATTCGTCGCCTACCACCACCCTGGGTTCCAATCGTCCAAGTCACACGCCAACGACAAGCAGATGCGAGTGCTACACGACGTCTTCGCTCAACACGGAGTCGATGTCGTTTGGCAAGGCCACGTCCACAACTATCAGCGCAACTTCCCAATGCCAGCTTCCGGCAAAGATCTCAAGGACAAAGACGGGATGAAAGCGAATGATTGGCCACTGGACAGGGAGTACGACGGCGTGAAAGTGGTCAAGCCGAAAGGAGTCATCTACATCGTCGACGGAGCAGGTGGAGCGGGCCTTTACAACCCTGAGCTGAACGATAAACCAGAAAACTGGCTGCCTTTCACTGCGAAATACTTCTCCGTTCACTCGCTGAGCGTTGTCGATCTGAGCGGGCGGACCCTCAAGGTTTCGCACAAGACTCCGGATGGAAACACCATAGATGCCTGGGTCATTGAAAAGTAGGCGGAACTGGACCCCATGGCTGCGCGTTAGAGTTTATAAGATGAAGAAGGTTCTAGGATGGCTCTGTATGAGCTTGTTTGCTGGTGTTGTAGTGCTCGCCGCAACTGCCCCCGCCGTTGCCGCACCGCAAGGTAAGGCAAGCGATGAGAAGATCACGAAGGTGGTCAAGACGGACAAGGAGTGGAAGAAAGTGCTGAAGGCACAGCCCTATCGCATTTTGCGAGAGCATGGGACTGAGCAGGCGTTTTCGGGGCCGTTCGTAAACAATCATCAGAAGGGCAAATATGTTTGCGCCGGTTGCGACCTTGAACTGTTCGCTTCGGACACCAAGTTTGAATCTGGCACCGGATGGCCGAGCTTTTGGCAACCGAGCAAGAAAGGCAATGTTGGATCAACCGAGGATCGAAGCTACGGCTCAGTCCGAACCGAAGTCCACTGCAACCGATGTGACGGTCATCTTGGCCACGTCTTTGACGACGGCCCCAAGCCGACTGGTCTTCGATATTGCATCAACGGATACGCGCTGAAGTTCATCCCTGCTGGGAAGTAATTCGCGAGGCGTAGTCCGCGATCCAACGCAGTTGCGCGGAGGTGTCGGGTACCCGACGCCCCCGCGTTTTGCTTACTCGATCAATCGCTTCCGAAGCGTCAACCCCTTGGCGAACAAGGGCTAAAGCTGCGACGGTGGGAGATCGCCCGATTCCAAAGTGGCAATGGATCACAACACTTTGGCCCTGTTGGAGTGCCTCCTCGACAGGGGTTAAGATCTCTTCGACGTGGTCGTCATCGCGTGGGACACCCCAGTCCGCAATTGGAAACCAGCGGAATTGAACCTTTACACTCTTTAAGCTAAGATCCTCTCGCAGCAGGCCGAGCTGGTCAACTTCTTTGACCGTGAGGAGAGAGACCACTAGGAAGACTCCCTCTATCGCGAGTTCGTCGGCTCGGTCGAGATAACTTTCTTCAATGGCCTCTCTGGGAAGAACCCCGAGACGACCATTACTTTCTGGAAACTCGATCCAACATATCTTCATTCACTTTTGAGCCACGCGAAAAGATCAACCAGGTTACCATCCGGGTCGATCACTTGCGCGTAGCGTTGGCCCCAAAATGCATCCCAAGGCTCGCGGCCGCTCGGGTAGCCAGCGGCAACCATCTCGTTGTACTTGGCGTCGACATCCTCGGAGCAGTCGCACAAAAACGCCATACCCATGCGATGACCACTCGGATCTTTCCAGTACGGGTCAAGGGTCTTGATCATCTCAACCGAATTCCAAGAAAGGCGGAGCCCATTCTCGAGGGTGGCCTCAACGTACGGCTCTTCTTCGGTCGGATCTGTGACTTCGATGCCGAGAAGGCGGTAGAAGTCGATGGATTTCTGAATGTCTTTGCAGACCAGGCCGATCATGTCTAGCTTCGGATGCATAGACATTATTCTACATGTTTTGAGGCTTTTCGGGGGGCTTTCTCGTCTTTATCACTTCTTCGCCTGGAGCAACTGCGCGGAGCCGCTTGCTCAATGTATCTGCACTCGTGTTCGGATAAAGGCAAATGATCAGTCGCTCTTTTGCCCGCGTCATGGCGACGTACAGCAATCGCAACTCCTCGTCAACTTCGCGGCGTTCTTTCTCGCCGTTCATCAGTTGGACCATCACTCCGCCACTGTCAAGCGCTTGTGAGGAGACCACCGTTGCCGTTCGCGCATCGACTACGAGTGAACCTCGGCGTCGCTTAAGTTTGTCCCGACATGAGGGCAAGATGACGACCGGGAACTCTAGCCCTTTCGACTTGTGGATCGTCATGATCGTCACCTGGTTCGTCGCATCGTCTGCGGTTGGCGCCTGGGTTTCACGGTGCTCGAGGTTGACGATTTCTCGAATTCTCTCGGCAAACTCAAGCGGACCAAGACTCGGTTCTTCGGTCGCGAGCACTTGCAATTTTCGAATGTTCGCGATGATCTGGTCGGCGTTTTTCTCGCCCGCAATGTTCGGCAAATAATCAGAGTGCGAAAGAACCTCGCTCAGAACTTCCCACGCCGGGAGACGATCCGCCGTCCTGCGAAGAACTCCAAACCACTCCATGAATTTCGCAAGCTTCTCTTTGTCGTCGTCGGTTCCAATCTCGTCCTTACCGAGCGCTTCCACCACTGGCGACTGCTGGCTAAGCAAGCTGATCGCATCAAGGCTCAACCCGACAAGCGGGCTCCGGAGGCAGCAAAGCAACGAGAAGTCGTCGTAAGGGTCGGCGACTGCGCAGAGAACGTTCGCAAGATCGCGAACGTGGAGTCGGGTGTAGAATCGGCTCGAACCACCCACGATGCGAGCGGGAATCCCGACTTCTAGGAAAGCTTTGTGAAGGCTTTCGGCAAGCTGTTGTTTTCGAACGAGGACCGCAATGTCCTTTGGAACGACCCCCTCGTCGATCAATTCCCGAGCGTAACGAGCGATTTCTGCATCGTCGGCGAGCACCTCCCAATGTTCGATTCCGTCATAGCTAACGGTTGCAATATTATCCAAATCGAACGACTCCGGACCTGGAATCATCGGCGCGTATGTCTCTCCCCAGAGCTGACCAAAAATCTCGTCGACGTAGTGTTGAATCCCCGCAACTGATCGATGGTTTTTTGTCAAGCGCAGGCTTTCTTCTTCAAGAATCCTCTCTCTGAATCGGTCAACATCGGCCAATCGAAAGCCGTAAATCGACTGTTGGGGATCGCCGACGAGCATTTGCCTCGTGGCTGCAATTGACTGAAGCAACCGATACTGAACAGGGTTGACGTCTTGGGCCTCGTCAACCATCACGACGGGATACTGCATCCGCAACCGTTCACGCACCCGTGGCGATAGCTCCAACAGACGCACCGCCATGGTTTCAAGAGCAGTGAAATCAAACTGCTGGCGAGCGACCATGCTGTCCTGTACTAGCTTCCAGGTGGCGCAAGCGAGTTGCACTAACCCAACGGTTTGTGCGGCAATCAACCGCTCCATCTCCTCGCCGGGGCCAGCCGTGAAGCGAATCGGGAGGGTAGCCCGGTTCTTTCGATAGATGCGAATCAGCTCCTTGGCAACTGTCCAAAGAGGTTCGCTCTCGAGTCCGAGCGTGACGTCCCGATTAGCCATTGCGAGGAGTTGGTCTCGCCATCTTTCGAGAACCAAGTCGGGAGTGGAGTACTCGTTCTCGATCTCCTCCCTCGTTCTGGCGGCACCCCGGAGCTCACGCACCACTTTTAGCACCGAAGCTTCCAAGAGTGAATACGGCTGGCTCTGTCCTGATCGCGAATATTCGGTCGTTCCCACAAACTCCGTCACGACCTCAGCGGCATAGGGAGTCTCGGAAAGGTCCATCGCCATCGCTTGGCGGAAGGCGTCATCGACAAGCTCGGCAGACTGGGCTTCGGCGAGGATTTCAAAGTCCGGGTCAAGCCCTGCGGCAAAGACGTTTTCCCGAAGCAAGCGCTCACAGAAGCCGTGAATCGTCTGAATCGGCCCGGTTTCTGCCATCTGAGCAGCAGAAAAAAGTTCGAGTCCACGGAGTCGACCGACGATCCTACTCTTCATCTCCGCCGCAGCTTTGCGGGTGAAGGTGATGGTCAAGATCTGGTCAGGCGTCAGGCCCTCCTCTTGCACATGTCGGAGATAACGCTCGACCAACACGCTCGTCTTGCCCGAGCCAGCCGAAGCAACGACCATGAATGAACGATGGTCTGCCGCGATGACCTGCCTTTGCTCTTCGGTCCAGTTAACCGACATCAGAATCCTCCCCGAACAAGGCGTCTTCTTCGACGAACTCGGTCGATTTTCGGCAAAGTTCGCCGTAGTGACACCGTCCGCAGTGCGTGCCAGGTCGGGGCGTCGGCTTGGCGTCGTGGATCGTTTTCTTTGCTTTGTCGAGAAGCTCAATCGTTTTTGTCTTGAACTGCGTCGAGGTGCCGTTAAGAAGATCCTGCCCGGCCAGCGGCAAGACGTAGAGTCCCTCGCCCGTCTTCTGGCTGGGGGTGAAGTTCCAGTTATCCTCAGTCTCGTTCTTCGCAGGCATCAAGAGCACTGTTCTACGTGAGCCGGTGCCTTCGATGTCCAGCGCAACGTCGCGAAGCTCCGACGAAAGCGCCGCGATATGAAGCCCAACCCAGAGGTGGTCGTGGTCGTTCAATCCGTGCTTCAGAGTCTCGCTCGTGGGTTGTGGCCCTTCGTTGAGCTGGCCAACGCGGTAGCTGCCGAGGTCATAGATCGCCCCGAATCTACCCCGCAGCAGCACACCTTTCAGTTGAGAACGGGTGAGCTGCTCGCCAAATTGAACACCCTTCAGAATCTCCGCGCCAAGCGAATCTGCCCAAAGTTCTCGTCGAACCTCCTCTCTGCGAATCCACTTCTCAATCAGTCGAGTGCCGCCCTGCGCCAAGAACTTCTCCTCCCAAGGAGGAAGCTCAGAGTAAAGGTCGCTGAGCTTGGCCTGGAGCTGCATCTGCATCAGATCGCGCGCTCTCCCAAGGTCGGTGATCGTTGTAAGAGCAACATCGGCTGGGATCGAACGTAACAGCCCCCACCGCACGGTGGTTCGCTTTGGGCGGAGTTTGAGCTGGTGACGAGAAAGGAAGTGAAACGGACATTCGATCGCGTCCGCGAGTTCCGCCGGAGAGTAGCCATCCTCGGGGGCTTTGTCCATCAACCCTCTGGCTTCATCCGTAAGAAGAACGTTCTGAAGATTCTGCGGGTGTGGATCGGCTTCAGCGTCGGAGAGCTTACGGTCAGCCTCTACTTCGATCTCATCATCTGCCGGCGTCCACTCGGTGCGTAGGTGGGTCACATTCTTGACAAGGTCTCGCGGCTCAAGAATTTGCTTGACTGCTTCTAAGTAGAGCGCAGGGATACTGTCGCTGTCTTCGTTCGCGCTCGGATAGCTAAAGATGATCTGTCGGCTCGCTCGGGCGCACAGTCGATAGAACTCCTGCCGCTCGCCGTGGGCCTTGTCATGTGAATTTGGAAGCGGCGGAACGTCGGGCTGGAGATCGGACAACTTTCGAAGGTCTTCGTCAAACAACGTGGAGTCTTCGCTTCTTCGGCGAGGGAAGGAACCTTCGAGCATTCCCAGCACGAGGACGACGTCTGAGCCCAGAAACGACTCGGAGTTTGCAACCACTGGAATGCCGAAGTCTGCGGGTGGAACCAAAACCTCAGCCGAGTTCCAAATCTGTTCGCACCAATCGACGAACCGAGTGAACGACACGTCTTGCAAGTCGTCGGTGAGCGCTACCGAGATTTCATTCGCGAGACACTGCTCCATTCGATTTTTCGCATAGGTGTCTCGACGGCGAAGCAACGCGTCGCCTTGGCTGACAGAAATGCTCCAGGGAAACCGATCGTCTGCGCGGAGCAACTCAGACACGAGCGCGTACCAGGTGCGAAGGGTATGACCACGCTCTAGCGCACGGCCCCGCCACTCAAGCATGACGACGAGCCAGGGGAAACGCTCGGCATTTTCGGTCGCCCAGGCTTGGAGCGCATGCCACTGTTGATCTTTTTGAGCGTAAGCGTCGAAGAGCACGCGTCGAAGCTCGGCCTGCAGCGAGCCCTCAAGCATCAAGTAGCTCGAAGTCAACAAGCTGCTCAAGAGCCGAACATCTCTCCCGCAACAAAAACGAAGCGCCTGAAGGGTCAGCCGGGCGAAAGAGTTCGTGAGCAACGGCGCAGTCCGCATCACCCGAATCGGAATGCCAAGGCGTTGGCTCGCACATTCGAGGAGTGGGGCATAGAGGCTTAGCTGGCGAGTCACGATCGTCGCCGTTTGACCATTCTCTACCACCGCGTGCGCACGTCGAAGCGCCCACTCCGACTCGGCAAGCAGCTCCGCCGAAACTTCGATCGTCGCCGAAACGGAAGGGAGGTCTTCGATGACCTGCGAGGCAAACAAGTTGCCCGCGAGGAGGTGCGGAGTTCCAACTGCCTCGACGGGACGAGTCTTCGACCACTCAAGGGTCTGCGGAAAGAGATCGCGAGCGAATGGGTGGTCGTCAATCACGACGGTCACGGCGACCCCGTGTGAGGCGATCCAGCGAATCCACTTATCCTGGAGGGGTGTCACTTCATCGCCCGCGAAGATAAGGATTCGATCCGTGAACCCATCCAGCTCGGGGACGACGTCGAGGCAGAGCGCCATCTGTTCCGTGTGGGTTTGACGACCAAGGCGAAGCAGTCTCTGCGTTCGGCTCTTCTCAATCGTGGCGAGTGACTTGAGCTTTTCTCGAAGCCAGGGATCTGCAGAATCGGCTGCTTCTTCGAGCTTTTCGCCTGACCATCCCCACTGGTGAAGCAACTGCAAGGCGCGGACAATGGAGCGATGCGCACCCGCAAATTGCTTAGATCGAATGAAGGGGCTGCCTGTCTCTAGCTCCGAAAAGCCCATCGCAACTGCAGCCTCGACTAAGGTTTGGGGTGCAAGGCCGCGGACTGGTTCGCCGGATAGCAGCGCGATCTGATAGACGAGTTGAGGCCAGGCCAAAACCTCAAGCGAACTCGTTGGTCCGACGGCATCCACGAGACATCCGAGCATCCCATCGCGCAAGCTCGTGACGATTCCTTCACCATGTCGCTCAAATTGTCGGAGTATCGGCACCAATGTTGGCGCGTTCGGCACCGCTCGATACACGCGGATCGCTACCTCTGCCATCGGTAGACAAGAGTATAGCGGAACGGAACCCCGAGTATGATAATTGGGTGAAGTCCACCATCTGGACAGACTGGCGCAAATTTGCAGGAAATCTCTTTCCAGGCCTCATTTGGGCGGTGCCTACCACTTGGGGAATCCTCAGAGTGGTGAAGACTGGGCAGTTCCTGGGACCTGGTTTAACCGGTGTCGTTGTTGGAGTGATTGCCGGCTGGGTTGCGACGAACTACCTCGGACTTTTTCAGAACCGGAAGATGCGTCGAGAGCTTGAACAGGTCATCGATGACGGACTCGAAGGGCATGGGGAACGCTTCTACGTCGGCATGTCGGAGCCTGGTGGCGGTGGCGTGTTAGATCCCCACGATCGAGTTGGGTTTCTGGTCTTAGATCGCGATAAGCTTCGGTTTGTCGACGACCTTGATGTACTGGAACTGCCAAAAGCTGGAGTGAAGGAAGTTCGGTATCGCCCCAACATCCACTCGCTGTTTGGCCTTGGCCGTTGGATTTCGATTCAAGGAGCGGAGAAGACTTGGCTCGTCGAACCTCGCGAGAAACGCTCTCTGCTTGGCAATCGAAAATTTTCCAAGAAGCTCCGAGCCGAAATCGAGCGCTGGGCTAAACCCTAAACGCCGAAAACCCGACCACAAGGATCGGGTTTCGACGGTTATGCAAGGACCGCTTATCGCAAGAGCGACAGAACGGATTGCGGGCCGCTGTTGGCTTGACCCAGTACCGATAGACCAGCCTGTTGAAGGATCTGGAGCTTCGTGTAGTTGGTCATTTCAGCAGCAACGTCGGTGTCTCGGATTGAGGACTCAGTTGCCGTGAGGTTCTCTTTTGAAACGCCGAGGCTACGAACGTTGGATTCAAGGACGTTGCGCTGGAAGTTGCCAATGTCGCCACGTGCCTTGCTGACGTCGTCGATAGCCTTATCGATGACGGAGAGAGCACTCGTTGCACCAGAGGCGCTGGTGAGGTCGAGGTTAGCCATGCTAAGTCCAGAAACCGCACCAGTTCCGAGGTTGCTTGCACCAAAGTTGCCGAGCGAAAGGCTCGCGGTTTGGCCAGCGTTTCCACCAATCTGGAAGGTCGATGATCCTGCGACCACCTGACCGACTGCAGCAGCCGTTGCACTGGTGACGTTACCGTTCACAGTGAGCTTCAGGTTGTTACCGTCTGCGTCGCTGAGGGTCAAGCCATCGTTGCCGTTTTGACCACCGGTGAAGTTGACGGTCGTTCCACCAACCGTAACTGTTGCCGAAGCATTGGTTCCCGCGGTTGAAGCACTGCCTGCAGAGGAGAGCACTACGCCGTTCGCATCGGTGAGGTTCAGCTTCGCTGCGGAACCGTATGATGTGGAACTGAACGAGATGCCCGAACCCGTGAAGGCTGCGGTCACGCCAGTCTGACTTGAAGCGGCGTTGACATTGTTGATGATGTCTTGTGCCGTGGTCGAAGTCGTTGCTGAGAACGAGACACCGTTGAGGGTGAACGATCCAGCATTGGCAACGGTCGAAGTCAGAGCGGTGAAGGTTGCCGTAGCAGACGTCGTCGCCTGGGTACCAGCGGTAACCGTTGCGAGGGTGACGGTGCTGTTGGACGATAGAGTTGCACCATTGAACGTTCCACCGATGCTAAGACTAGCGACGGTCGATGAGTTGGTGACAGCAGAGGTGGTACCTGCACTACCATCAAGCAGCTTCTTCGAACCGAACGCAGTGTTCGTCGAAATTCGCGTAAGCGAGGTTGCGATCGAAGTGAGCTGTTGCTGGTTTGCTGCAACCTGAGCGGAGCTGAGAGTTGCACTATTAGCAGAAGCTACTGCAAGCGTTCGTGCGTCGTTGAGGAGCTTGTTCATTTCTCCAAGAGCGCCTTCAGCGGTCTTAGAGAAGTTGATTCCGTCTTGGCTGTTTTTGATCGCCTGATCGAGTCCACCAATCTGCGAGCGGAACTTCTCCGAAGCAATCAACCCAGCAGGATCATCCGCTGCGTTGTTGATTCGAAGACCTGTCGACAACCGTTGTACGGACGTCGAAAAGGCCTCTTGGGTCGAGTTCAGGTTTCGCAGCGCGCCCATTGCGCTGATGTTATTGTTAATTCGAAAGCTCAATTTAATTCCTCCATGACTCTGCCCCAAGGCTGGCAGGCTGTTGTGTGTCCTTCCGTGTTTCCACACGGCGGGTCTTCCTAACCCTGGCCACATGCTTAGGATTGGCGAGCTAAGGGCTAGTGCATCCTGTATCGACTACCTGGTTCAATTCGGGACGATAAATGCCGGTAAGAACTTCAGCCAGAAGAAATACGGGGGTGAATTTGAACCTAAAAGGCTCAAAAGAGCTATGTCCGAGGAGACATTACGCGCAACGCGCTGGGAGCAATCTCGAAGTCGATTGTTGACCCCGACATCACTTCTCCATCGGCGAGGAGCGGAATGTTGTTAGGCGATTCTATGGTCACCCTGGAGCACCGAATGCACTGAACCTTCGGGTGGCTTAGATGAGTGCCTTTGAAGACGCCGGGAAATGCGCGGAGGAATTCGACCTTCGAGACCTCGCCGACGATGATCAGATCGAACCGACCGTCGTCTATTTTCGCGTTCGGTGCGATCTGCATTCCTCCGCCGTAAGTGGGCGTATTTGCGATCGCACACAGCATCACGGAGATTTC
>JBBRHU010000083.1:0-10790 GCA_038222255.1 Fimbriimonadales bacterium
CGATTCCGGTCTGGCTAAACATTCTCCGCGACGCCGAACGTCACTGCCCTCGCGCCATCGTGCTCAACTACACGAACCCGATGAACATGCTCTGTCTCGCTTCATCGCGAGTCTCCTCGATGCAGGTTGTCGGCCTCTGCCACTCTGTCCAGGGCACATCTCGAATGCTTGCGGGCTACGCAGACACCCCCTATGAAAGCGTGCAGTGGAAGTGTGCAGGCATTAACCACCTCGCTTGGTTTACGGAGTTTAACGGTCCTGATGGCAACAGTCTCTATCCAATCTTAATGGACCAAGCAAATGATCGTACGAGCAAGTTCTCGACCGACGAACCAGTTCGATCCGACATGATGAGGCACTTTGGAGCTTTCATCACTGAGTCCAGCGGCCACCTCAGCGAGTATCTTCCCTATTACCGAAAGCGAAAAGACCTTCTGGACAAATACACCGACACTGGCTACAGGGGCCAAGAGAGCTTTTATGCCGATAACTGGCCAACATGGAGAGAAAACCAGGACAAGTCGCGACTCAAGCAGCTCAGCGGAGAGGAAGATATCAAGCTAGAGCGTTCGTTTGAATACGGAGCCTGGATTATGGAGTCAGTCGAGAAGAACGTTCCGATCATGATTCACGGCAACGTAGCAAACAACGGTTGCATCGAGAATCTGCCCCAGGATGGTTGTGTCGAAGTCGCCTGTCTGATCAACCACAACGGAATTCAGCCTACTCGCTTCGGCAGATTGCCGAAGCAGATGGCCGCTATATGCGATTCGAACATGAGGATGTTCGACCTCGCAGCAGATGCTGCCATTCACAAGTCAAAGGAGCTTGCAAAGCACGCTCTCACGCTTGATCCTCTCTCATCGGCAGTCTGCTGTCCAGCAGAAATCCACGAGCTCGTCGATCGCCTTTTCGAGGCTGAAGCCGAGTTCCTTCCTGGGTTCAAGTAGTCCCCGGCACCCGTCCAGATTTGAATCTGGACGGGTGAATCGCCTCTGCGCTCAGGCCTTTTTTAGAAGATCGCGAATTTCGGCGAGCAACCTCTCTTCGTTCGTGGGCTCTGGCGGCACAATCGGTGCAGGTGGAGCATCCTTCTTCATCTTATTCATCGCCTTAACCACAATAAACATGCAGAATGCAACGATGAGGAAGTTAAACACCACTTGCAGGAAGTTGCCATAGGCGAAAGCCGCGCCGGCTTTCTTCGCAGCGTCTAGATTCGCGTATTGCTTGCCGTCTATTGCATAAAACTTGTCGGTGAAGCTGATGCCACCGGTCAATTTTCCTACGAGCGGCATGATGATGTCTTCAACCATCGAAGTCACGATCTTGCCGAAAGCGACACCGATAATCACACCGACGGCGAGGTCAACGACGCTACCTTTCATCGCGAACTCACGAAACTCCTTCAACATGCTCATCGCAAGCATTATGACAAGGTTTAGGAGCACGCAGGGACCCAAATCGCGGAGTGCGACTGGACTGACGGCAAATCTGAGGCAACTCAAGTGCAATTTCGGAGAGGCCCCATCTAGCCATGGGGGCGCATCGAGTTTGGTGGACGCCCTGCAAAAGCTGGCTGGCGGATAAACAAGAACAGGCCGCAGATCCGTTTGATCTGCGGCCCGTGGCGAACGTGGTCTAACCAGCCTTCTTAACTTGTTCCCCAGTGAGGATGATCGGCGCCTTACCGCCTTCCAGAATTCCTCGCGGCAAGATCACTCGACTAACGTCTTCTGCCGAAGGAACTTCGTACATGATGTCGAGCATCACTTCTTCAATGATCGCTCTAAGTGCTCGAGCGCCGGTCTTTCGTTTGATTGCTTCTCGAGCAACCTCTTCCATAGCACCTGGTTCGATTGTGAGTTCGACCCCGTCAAGTTCAAAGAACTTCGCGTACTGCTTCATCAACGCGTTCCGCGGCTCGGTGAGAATCCTAACAAGGCTCTCCTCATCGAGGATGTCGAGCGTGGCGAGGACTGGGAGCCGACCGATGAATTCGGGGATCAATCCGTAGCGAAGGAGGTCTTCGGGGAGCAGGTTAGGAAGAATGTTCTTCACCTTCTCCGCACCGGTCTCCGGGTTGGCTCGGAAGCCCATAACGTTCTCCTTCATGCGGCGGCGGATGTGCTCTTCGATTCCTTCGAACGCTCCGGCACAGATGAACAGGATGTTCGTCGTGTCAATTTGGATGTATTCCTGCTGAGGGTGCTTTCGACCACCTTGGGGCGGCACGTTTGCGACGGTACCTTCAAGAATCTTGAGGAGGGCCTGTTGGACACCTTCACCGCTAACGTCGCGGGTGATCGAAGGGTTGTCGCTCTTGCGAGAAATCTTGTCTACTTCGTCGACATAGATGATTCCTCTCTCGCACAGCTGCTTGGCATTTCGCGAATCCATTCGGTCCGCCTCCATGTACAGCTTGAGGAGGATATTCTCCACGTCTTCGCCCACGTAGCCAGCCTCGGTTAACGATGTTGCATCAGCAATTGCAAACGGAACGTTGAGCATTCGAGCGAGGGACTGAGCGAGGAGCGTCTTGCCCGAACCAGTTGGGCCGACCATCAAAATGTTGCTCTTTTGGAGCTCGACACCGTCTACGATCGGTTCGCCAACGCGCTTGTAGTGATTGTAAACTGCGACCGCGAGGGATCTCTTTGCGGAAGGTTGACCGACAACGTATTGATCCAAGAAATCAACGATTTCGCGGGGCTTCGGAACGCCGCGCCGATGAGCAAACGTTGGTCCAGAAATCGTCGCCGCTGGAATCGAAGTCGAGACGGAAGCGGAGGAAACGGGTTGGGGAGCGTGAGTCGAACTTCCCGTGTCGTTGTGCAAAATCTCGTTACACAGGTCGATGCAGTCAGAGCAGACAGCACCATGAAGCCCAACAATGAGCTTCTTAACTTGTTCTTTCGGCTTGCCACAAAGACAGCAGTGATCTCTTTTTTCGGTCGTTTTCGTTGCCATGCACGCTCCCTGGTTCTAACTTATCGCTTGCCCGGTTCGAGGACCTGATCCACGATTCCGTAGCTCACGGCTTCTTCCGCCGACATGAAGAAATCTCGATCACAGTCCTTCCGCACAGCATCTGCAGTTTTGCCCGAATGCCTGCTTAGGATTTCCATCAAGATATCCATGTAGCGGTTGCTCTCGGCAGCCTGAACATTTATATCGGCAACTGTGCCTTGAAATCCAGCAGAAACTTGATGGATCATCACGCGGGAGTGCTTTAAGCAGTATCTTTTACCAGCAGCACCTCCAGCCAACAGCACAGCTCCCATGGAGGCTGCCTGACCGACGCAGATTGTCGCCACGCTGGGCTTGATCATCTGGATACAGTCATAGATTGCTAATCCGGCGCTGACCGACCCGCCCGGAGAGTTGATGTAAAAGTCGATGTCTTTGTCTGCATCCTCTTTTTCAAGAAACAGCAGTTGCGCAACCAACAGGTTTGCAACGTAGTCATCTACAGGTGTTCCAAGGAACACGATTCGGTCCTTTAAGAGCCGCGACCACAGGTCGTAGCTGCGCTCTCCGCGGGCCGTTTGCTCGATCACGTAGGGAATTCCCATTTTCTTTTCCTAGTTCTCCTCCATAAGGCGTGCAAGAAAGAGAGCGCCAATTTCTCGCACGTACAGATTACTCTTTACGTCGGAATGTTGGACTCCGTGATTGAGGGTTGATTTTGCGGGGCTTTCCAGTCGGTCTCGAAAGCAGCTGTTTGGTATGGGGGGTTGGAGATTTCTTTCCTCGCCCCCATCGATGAACCAGCCCTCTCCCGCATGTTTCATCCCACCTCGTAAAGACGCAAGGCGGGTGCCATTGCCGGTGCTTGTCGTAACAATCTCAAAAAATGTCGGGCACTGAGATTTTTGCCGGGTCCTCCGATAACTCAAGTAGCACTATGGCAACGCCCGCAGTTCTCTCTAACGCCCCTTCTCATCTCCCATGGACGGGAGAGCGGATGGTCCCTCATGCTGCGGACGCTGCCACCGAGATGTTTCACTGGCAACGGTATCTCTACTTCCGGCCGCTCTACGCGGGAAAGAAGGTTGTTGATGCCGCCTGTGGTGAAGGCTATGGGTCGAACTACGCCTCACTCTTTGCCACGTCCGTGCAGGGCGTCGACATCTCCAACGAAGCTGTAAGGCACGCGCGGAAGAGCTACCCCCACGCCCAGTTTCAGCAATCTGATGTCATGTCTCACGACTACTCTCAGGCTGACTTTGTCGTGAGCTTTGAGACGATTGAGCACCTCGATGATCCTCGGGGGTTTGTTCAGAAGCTTCTGGAGTGCCAAGGCATGGTGGCGATCTCCACTCCTAACCGGCACCTGCATTCTCCTGGCAATCGACTCAAGGATAAGCCGTTCAACAAATTTCACACGGTCGAATGGGCACCTGAAGAGTTCGCAGGTTTCATCAAGGACATCGCGGGGGCTCGAACGGTTCGGTTCCTTTCGCAAGAGCATCGATGGCCAGGGCGGATTTTTGATGGACTTGATCTCGAAGCGGGCTACACCATTGCCGTCGTTGGAGACGGTGACCTTCCGATCTGGCCTCACCTTGGATTCGCGATGCCCACCTGCAACGAAACTGAGAAGGCGATTGAAACACTCTCCACCTTTGCTCGCTACTACCCAGGAGTTGTTGAGTTCGCGATTGTCGCCAACGGAACCACGCCAGAAAACCTTGCTCGACTCCAAGAGGTCGTCGCGGGAAGCCCAGACATTTTCCACCTCATCGTCTCGAACGAAAACCTCGGCTATGGTGTAGGGGCCAACCGGGGGATGGAGTTCTTGATCGCAAAAGGCGGGTTTGATCTCATCGGGGTCACCAACGATGACGTGATCCCAGGGATCGACTGCCTCGCAGACATGGCCGCAGCGTATGTTGTGTTGCAGAAAGCAGACCAGAATCCGGGGCTCATTGGTCCGGTTTCGAATTCTGTCGCGGGAGTTCAGCAAGTTGACATCGGTGCCTACGGCGACTACCCGGGCATGATTCGCCGGTCAACCGAATACTCTCGGACCCACCATTCGTCCGCGACCCCATTCTCCCAAATCCGGGGACTGTGCTTCCTATGCCCACCATCAGCCCTCGAATGTGTCGGCGGATTTGATCCCCGATTTGGCCTTGGGAACTTCGAAGACGACGATTTCAACGTCCGCCTCCGGCTCGCCGGTTACTCGCTTTGGAGAATCGACGGTGCATTCCTTCATCACCACGGTTCCTCTACGTTCAAGTCGCTAAAGATGGACTACGAGGCGAACATCCAGCGTAACCTCGTGATCTTCATCGAGAAGTGGCAAGTGCGGACGCTGCAAGAGGCCTTCGAAACCGGATTCAGTTCCCAACTGGACCTCTTCGTACCGCTTAACGCAACCAAGCTGAAGTCTGGTCACTCTCTCCATCTCGGTGGCGAGACGATTGATCTCGTCTATCAGGCCACAGACGCAGAGTTGGCTTCCTACCTGTTGAACGCGCTAAAAGACCAGCCTCGAGAGAAGCGAGCAGCACTCCTCGACGCCCTCCGCGCCGCGTAAAGCCCAGGAATCATCGGCGCGAGCGATCAAATCGCTACTTCTTCGGACTCAAGTCACAAAACTTATCAACCTTCGTTTGATTCAAAAACGGATACAAGCCCCAATTTCCTTTGGGGCTTGAGAACTCGCGGAACGGTAGAATAGGCTCAATCGTAGTAGCTGGTGCCCGTCGCGCGAAGCAAACTTCCCCAACTTCCTTGTGAACTTCGAGGCGTCGTCATCGTCTCAACTGTCGCTTCAAAGTCGCCTCCATGAACAACGAACTTCAAATCTACTCTTCAGCAAATTTGCGTGAACCCCTTCCGGTAGTTGATGGGTTCGAATTTGTGAATTTAAACATCACGAAGCCCGATCCGAAGGCGATGGCTTACGCTCCTGGCGAGTTTGCTTTGAAGCACCAGGTTCTTCCACTCGCACTCGACGGCGATGTACTCGTTGTCGCAATGGGCAACCTTCAGGCGCTCTCCGCAGTGGATGACCTTGGCGTTTTGGCGCAGCTGCCAATCCACGCTGTGCTCGCAGAGCCAGCGCTTATCCGAGAGCGAATTGAAGAGTTCTTCCTGGAGCGAATCCTGCAAGGGATCGCAGGAGAGGACAACGGTGCCTCCGCGGAGCTTGACGACTCGACGGACCTCGCTGACCTTACGAAGATGGCAGGCGAAACCGCCATCGTTCAAATGGTCAACGGAATCTTCGCCCAGGCTGTTCGCGACTCTGCAAGTGACATCCACATTGAGCCGTACGAGCGCGAAGTTAAGATCCGATATCGCATCGACGGCATGCTGAGCGACATGATGCGACCGCCGAAGCGAATGCACGCAGCGCTCATCTCGCGACTAAAGATTCTAGGCGAAATGAACATCGCCGAGCGACGACTTCCACAAGACGGCCGCATCCGAATCACGATCGGCGGAAGACAGATTGACGTTCGTGTTTCGATCGTTCCCACGGTTTACGGCGAGCGCGCAGTCATGCGTATTCTCGATAAGGGAACCGCCATGCTCGGCCTCCCCGAATTGGGTATGCAGCCCAACGTCTTAGATCGATACCGAAAGGTGATCTCACTTCCCTTCGGAATTATTCTCGCCACAGGTCCGACTGGTTCTGGAAAGTCGACGACCCTCTACGCGTCGCTCCAAGAGATCTGGTCGCCGACGACGAATATTCTCACGATTGAAGACCCGGTCGAATATCAGGTCACAGGAATCAGCCAAGTCCAAGTTCGTCCCGGCATCGGCCTGACGTTCGCAAGTGGACTCCGATCTTTCCTGCGACAAGACCCAGACATCATCATGGTCGGTGAAATCCGAGACTTGGAAACTGCAGAAATCGCGGTCCACGCCTCGCTCACGGGTCACCTTGTTTTCTCCACCCTTCACACCAACGACGCTCCAGGCGCAGTCACTCGATTGCTCGACATGGGTGTTGAACCGTTCCTCGTCGCCAGCTCGCTCATTGGAGTTGTCGCTCAGCGACTCGTCAGAAGAGTCTGTGTCAACTGCGGCGAGCCTTACGAGCCACGGGAAGAAGTTCTCATTTCGCTCGGTTTGACCAGCGAAGAGGCGAAGCGTGGAACCTTCCTAAAGGGTCGTGGCTGCGAAAAGTGCCAAGGTACGGGATACCGTGGACGTCAAGGCCTTTATGAACTCTTCATTGTTGATGAGACGATTCGCCGAATGACGGTTGACCGTAAGTCCAGCAACGAAATGAAGTCACACGCAATCGAGCATCAGGGCATGAGAACACTGCTCATGGATGGTCGGGGCCAGGTCCTTGCAGGCAAAACTACACCGGAGGAAGTGTTGCGAGTTTCGCAACGCGAAGACTTCTAACCCATGGCTCAAACGACATTTGCTTATGTCGCGCTCGAACCTTCCGGAAAGAAGAAAACCGGTTTCATCGACGCGTCAACCATCGAAGCTGCAAAGGCAGCCATTTCCGCCGAAGGCCGATTCATACTCGAAATTAAGGAGCAGTCGGCAAAGCTCGGGAGCAGTTCGCGTTCAGCGGACGACGGTCGAAAGCGCGGCAAGGTCAGCAGATCTGACATCGCGCTGTTTAGCCGCCGACTTGGAGACCTCAGCGCGGCTGGTCTGCCGCTTGACCGTGTGCTCCAAGTTGTTGCAGAGCAGAGCGAAAGCGGCACACTCGCCGACATCGCAGAAGAAGCGCTCAATGAGGTTCGAGGTGGTAAGCCGGTCAGCGAAGCACTTGCGATGCACCCCAAGTACTTCCCCGTGGTCTTTACCCAAACGTTGAAAGCGGGTGAAGCTTCAGGCCAGTTCCCACAAGTTGCAACTCGGCTTGCCGACTTTCAAGAGCGCGAACTAGCGATCCGTAACCAAGTCGTGAGCTCGCTGGTCTATCCTGCGGTATTGACATTTGTCGCTGTTGGCGTTGTCGTTTTCCTCCTGACTTTCGTAGTTCCAAAGCTCTCGGGAGTTTTTAAGGGATTGGGAAGCGACCTTCCTGCATCTACCGTCTTACTCTTGGCGATGACTGACTTCTTAACAAACTACGGTTTGTATCTCCTCGGTGGCGCAGTGGTCGGATACTTCGTCTACCGCTCGTGGTCGCGCACCGAAGCAGGTTCGTTGGCACGTGATACGTTCTTGCTTAAAGCGCCAGTCCTTGGGCCAGTAATCCGCAAGGCAACCGTCTCCCGATTTGCTCGAGTTCTCGGTACCCTCATTTATGGTGGAGTCGGGATCCTCGATGCCATCGAACTCTCGGGTCTCGCTTCAGGCAACAAGCTGTTCCAAACTAGCGCGAAGCTCGTTGAGAACGAAGTCCGTGAAGGTCGCCCTATCGCAGAGGCGATGAGAGATGCCGGTGCATTTCCTCCAGTTTTAACTCACATGGTCGCAATCGGAGAAGAAACCGGCGACCTTCCGAAAATGCTCGGACGCGTTTCTGACTCACTCGACTTTGAAGTTGAGAACGGAACACGCCGTCTGACCGCCATGGTCGAACCGATCATCGTTCTTGCGATGGGTGGGTTCGTTGGCTTCGTCGTTCTATCGGTCATGCTACCGATCTTCCAAGCCCAGAACGCCGTAAAGTAATTTGCGGCAGCCTCGACAACATACAACAATTACTATGAAAAAGCGACTTAGAGCCTTTACCTTGATCGAGTTGATGGTGGTTATCCTCATCCTCGGCATCCTGGCTGCGCTCATCGTTCCGAGAGTTATGGGACGAACAGGCGAAGCAAAGGTTGCAGCTGCAAAGGCAGACCTTTCCGCCCTTGCGGGTTCCCTTCGGAATTTTCGACTGGACTGCGACCGCTACCCGACGACCGAAGAGGGCTTGAACGCTCTCCGAACACCGCCGAACGGCCTCAGCGCTTGGAAGGGCCCATACCTAGAAAAGCAACTTCCAAACGACCCTTGGGGCAATCCGTACGACTACACCTTTCCTGGTTCCACCGGAAACGACTCCTTCATGCTCCGATCCTTCGGATCTGACGGCGTTGAAGGTGGCACCGGAGACGCGTTGGACATCATCGAAGGCGAATAACGCAACATGAGAAATCGTCGTCGGGGCTTTACGCTGGTTGAGTTAGGGGTGGTCTGCATCATCATCGTTACGATGACGGCGGTCATCATCCCTAACATGCTCGCCATCCAGCGTTCACGCAACGTCTGGCAATTCGAGCAAGCAATTCAGCGCCTGGTCGCATCTTCCATAGAGGAAGCCATCAACAGGAATCGAGAGATGGTGCTCACGTTCGACGACGGAAAGAACCAGTTCTTACTTTCAACTGAGGCAGCGAGCCAGGATTCCTCCGGCGCACCGATCGGATCTGGATCTCCGACGAGCTTGAATGGTGCTGCTGATGACCAGGAGAGGAAGGTCGTTGCAAGCGTCATTCTCCCTTCCGGCACGACGGTCCAACAATATCAAAAGGCTGGTCAGGCCTCCAACTCTGGTGAGTGGCAGATCCACTTCTTCCCAGACGGCACCTGCGAAGGTGGCGGGATTGAACTCTCCGAAAACGGCGCAACGCGGACGCTTTACATCGACCCTAGGGGAAGTTACACTTTCTCAGAAAAAGCACTTCCCGACCCATCCACTCAAGAGTGGACTGCAGGAGATTTCCAACGCCGTGCATAAACGTCGTGGATTTACCCTCGTCGAGGGAATGGTTGGCATTGTGTTGCTTTCGGTCGGTATTGTCGCCGTCATTAGAGGAATTGGACTCATCCAATTGGGCGAGGCCAGAGCTCGAGAGCGATCGAATATGACCGCCCTCGCCTCGCAAAAGCTCGACGAAGTTATTGCAACTGCTGACCCTACGCAGTATCAGCAGAACGGCGACTTCCAAGACATAGGCGAATCGAAGTACAGCTGGAAAACTGAAGTCAATACCACTTCGGTCGATAATCTGACCGCGATTACGGTCACGATAGAACGGACCGACGGTCTCGCCCAACCTGTCGAACTCTCCACTGCGGTCTATCAGCCACCGGCGACGACCGGCGCAGGAGGGACAACACCATGAGAAAGCGTCTCGGCATGACCCTGATTGAAGTCCTCACCGTAGTCGCGGTGATGTCAATCCTGGCGGTAGCTGTTGGACGAACCTACCAGGTCGCCATAGGTTACGAGATGCGAGCCCGGAAAGACCGCAGCGCCGATCGAGAGATGCGTGCGTTTGAAGATAGACTTCGAGTCTTGTTTGAGCACGCCTACCTGAGCTCGAATGCGACGGACACGGGCACTTATTTCACGACGACTCCAACCTCTACGCCAGGCTCGTCCACCGGAAACAACAACCAGAACGGGAATAGCGGAGACTCGGTTGTTTTCACTGCGGTCGGGCTACGACCTCCTGGTTCGGTGTTAAATCCCACCGAGCAAGATGACTTTGAAATCCTCAACGACCGTTTTGGGCCGCAAGGTGGCATTGACGAGGTCCAACTCAGTCTCACTCCAGTTGGTCAGCCAGCGGGAAGCGACACTGGACTGTACATACGGGAACAGCGGCCCGCAGATGCAGATTCCTCTCAGGGTGGAACCGAGAGGCTGATGATGGCCAACGTCTCCCAAATTCAATTCGAGTTCTTTGATGGTCAGCAATGGCAACCGGCTTGGGACACGGTCGCTTCGGGCACTCGCCGACTTCCAGCCGCAGTTCGAGTTACATACTCGCTGACCGGAGTTGATCAGCAAAGAATTGTGGTTGTTCGTCTTCCTTACAGTGACGTGACCCCTGCAAATCCGGTGACTCAATCGACAT
>JBBRHU010000084.1:0-10749 GCA_038222255.1 Fimbriimonadales bacterium
TGTCTCACTGTCTTGCGAGCCTTTTTGTCGAGCGCAGTCAACGTGAAGATCGTCTTGCCAAACACGTTGAACTCTCGACTCCCGATCGGTTCGACCAAGAAGACTTCGCCGTTTGGTCCCGTCAGCTCAACCCGGTCGGCACCGTTCACTTGCCAACTCACAACGACCTTGGTATCCTCCGGCTTGAGAACCGGCGGCGTCGAGTCAAAGGCAAGAATGATCGAATCGCTCTGGTCGACGACAGTGACCGTGATGCTCTTCTTCACCATCATCTGCTGCGCATTTGAGGCAACGATCGTGTATTCAATTTGTCCCGGTCGGTTAGGCGTGATTTCGATTCTGTCGAGACTTCGATCAAGTTCGAGCCCGATCGGGCCGACAACCGCACGACTCACTGCCGGGTTGAATTTATAACGGAGTTCGAAGGGCTGTCCTAGCTTGACCTGTTTAGGCTCCGCTTCCATCTGGAGGATCGCCGGCTCCGGAACCTTGGGTGGTTCTTCGATCAGGAGTTGCAGAGATTCGGAAGCTCGCTTGCCTTCACGAGTCGCCTCCGCCTGGAGTCGATATTCTCCAGTTTCGCTTGGCGAGAAATTCGCCTTACCGGCAAGCTCTGGTCCTTCGTAAATCGGAATCCCCGGAAGCCCAGATCGCATCGCTACAATTTTCACCTTGTCGGCGTGGAGTGACTTCCACGAGACTTCGATTGTGGAACCAAGAATTGCTTTTTGATTGGAAGTGCTAAAAACAATCGTCGGTGGCTTCGGCATTGCCCAGAGCCAGAGGCCGAAGAGGAGCCCGAGGAACAGTGCGATGATGAGCGTCATCGGCGAGAAAAAGGGACGCTGTTCGATCTGCCCTTGTGTCGAAGCAACGACGCCGGGAGTGTCAACGCTCCTTCCTGTAGCGGTGAATCCGATCAGACGGCTACTTGAGATAAATCTTGTGGTCGTAGGTTGGGCATCAAAGCTGGAAAGCTTCTGCTGTCCCGGTTCGAGAGCGAGTTGATTTTGCTCGAACTCGTAAGTGCAGTCGTTCTCCGGGTCGGACGCAGTCATCTGCACGTTCTCGGTCACGTTTCCGAGGTTCATGACTGTGAGGTCAAAAGTGTTTTGGCGGCGAAAGGGAGAAACGAAACCCTTCTTCGGCATCACGTCCATCGTGATGTGATGGAACGGCTTCACCTCTAGGACACCTTGAATCGTCCGGGCCTCGCCGGTGCTGAGCGAACGAACCTTGAGCACGAATGGATAGCTTCCGGACCGGCTCTCGCTTGCCCGCGGCGGCTTAAGGAACACTCGCTCGGTGTGTTCTTCGTTCGGTTCTGCAGAGAAGACAGGAACCGGGATCATCTTCCATTCAGGATCGATGCCCTCAATGTCAATTTCGAACCGATCAGATTCGGTGCCGCGATTGTGGAAAGAAACCGTAAGCGGCGCGGATGCTCCCGGGTCCACTTGCACCAAGTCGGTAGCGAGTTGGATCGAGAAACTCATGACAACGATATTTTAGCAGGATGGCGGCAAACCCATCCCACATCCCGCCGAATGGCCGTTTCATGGCTCCCGAACTCTGGGCTACACGCTTGAAGTAGGCTCACCAAAACCTCATGCGAATCAATCCTGTCAAAGCCGGACTCCGGGACGGCGAACCCCAGATCGGCACCTGGCTCTCGCTCGCCAGCCCACTCGCGGCTCGGTTTATGGCGAGAACCGGTTTCAACTGGCTAACCGTAGACATCGAACATAGCCCGGTGAACTGGGAATCGGCCGCGTTGATTTTTGGCGGGATCGCCGATGCAGGTGGGGTCCCGCTCGCCCGAATTCCCTCAATCAGCATCGAGAATGCTAAGCGGTGCCTCGACGCAGGTGCGTACGGAATCATCTTTCCGATGTGTAACTCGGTGGAAGAAGCAACGCTTGCGGTCGCTGCGTGCAAGTACCCTCCCACCGGCGAGCGGAGCGTGGGCGGAAGCCTTCATGCCCTGAACTTCGGATGTACCCCGGCGGAGTATTACCAACGCGCGAACGAAGAGATCCTCGTTATTGTCCAAGTCGAGCACATGTTGGCCGTCGAGCGGGCAGACGAAATTCTGGCAGTGCCCGGCATTGATGCCGTCTTCATTGGCCCAAATGATCTGCTGTCATCGATGGGCAAAACTCCCGCGATGGACTCCACCGATCCGCTATTCGTCCACGCCCTTCAGCACGTCCGAGAAATCGCGGTCAAACATGGTGTGGCCCCTGGGCTCCATGTCCGAGATCCGCTCACGGCTCGAAAGCGAATTGAAGAGGGGTGGAAGTTTGTCGCCATCAGCAGCGAGCTCGGTTACATGCTCAAAGGGGCGGCCGAAGCCGTCTCGACCGCTCTCGGAACTGAGAAATCGGACGGTGTGGCGAGGTACTAGAGTGACCTGGCTAGGTTTACCGGAACGCTTGCGGCCAAGTTCGATGATCATCCAAGCAAACAAACAGCAAACCTGCAGGCTGGGCAAAAGATCACGTTGCCCACTCCTCCCCGGCCAGCGGAAAGAATTGATTTGACATTAAACGAACTCGGGGTAAATTTCTCCGCATGGAGCGACGCCTCGTCCTTTCTCTCGCGACCTTTGCCCTTGTCGGGGCGACAACGTTCGCAGATCTCAATGCGCTTGTGCCCTACTTGCCAACCCCGACACAGGTAGCCGCAAACTACCAGCGAGCAAATGATCTCCGAGCGCAGTGGGACGGCAAGGTTTTCAAAGCGCAGCTCACTGCGACTTGGATTGATGCCAATCACCTTTGGTATCGCACAGACGTCCGTGGAAACCGAGAGTACATCTTGGTTGACGCGATCCTCGGCAAAAAAGGGCAAGCGTTCGACCATGCGAAGCTCGCCAAAGCGCTCTCCGACGCGACAAAGGATGAGGTGAATGGAAAAAAGTTGTTCTTGGACCGCCCCGTCTTTTCCTCGGATCTGAAGTCCTTCACTTTTGGCTTTGCCGGAAAGCGCTGGACAGCGAACTTGTCCACTTACGAGCTTTCGGAATCGAAGGATGCTCCCCCAGAAGTTGGAGCCGCCCGTCCACAGCGGGGCAACCAACGCAGGCGAGTGGACTCGGAGTCCCCCGATGGCAAGTGGATCATTCGAACCGACCAAGGCAAACTCCAGGTCGTTCCAAAGGGTGGCGGAGATGCACTACTACAGAGCGACAAAGCGGGATTCAACCGGTGGGTTTGGAGTCCCGACTCGAAGCATCTCGTCGCGACTCGACTTATTCCTGGCGAGCGCAAGCAGGTGAACCTGGTCCAATCGAGTCCGACCGGAGGAGGTCGCGCGGTGCTGAAAACTCGGGGCTACGACCTACCCGGGGACAAGCTTGATGTGAACGAAGTCTGGCTGTTTGATCTCGACCAGAAGGCTGGAAAGGCCGTCGAAGCAAACCCGATCGAGATCGATTTTTCGAGCGCAATTCAGTGGAAATCTGATGGATCGACATTCACCTACGAATTCACTGATCGCGGAAACACCCGATTTCGCGTTTTCGAAATTGACGCCAAGACCGGCGCCGTCTCTACTCTCATCGATCATCAGCCGAAGACCTTCGTCGATCAGACAACCAAGTGGCTGCACTACCTAAAGAACGACGACGTCCTTTGGCGAAGCGAGAAGGACGGTTGGAATCGACTCTATTACGTCAACCGAAAGTCGAAGGAAGCGAAAGCGATTACGACCGGAGATTGGGTTGTGCGCGGAGTTGACCTCGTGGACGAAGAGAAGAAACTGATCTGGTTCCAGGCAAGCGGAACGCACGCGGGCGAAGATCCTTATAACCTCCACCACTTCAGAGTGTCGTTCGACGGCACCGGACTCACCGAACTGACCCCGGCGAAGGGCAATCACACGGCCGTGTTCTCGCCGACCCGAGCATACGTTGTCGATACTTATTCGTCCATCGACACCCCGCCCGTTCACGAACTCCGACGCGCCGATGGGAGCCTTGTTTGTGCCCTAGAAACCGCCGACATCACCGACCTGCAGAAGGCAGGTTGGATGCGCCCAGAGCCGTTTGTCGCGAAGGCGAGAGACGGCAAGACCGATATCTATGGAGTTGTCTACCGACCCAGTCAGTTCGATCCCAACAAGACTTATCCGATCATCGAGAACATCTATGCGGGTCCTCAAGACTCGTTTGTTCCGAAGTCGTTTAGCTTTTTCAACGGCATGCAGTCGCTCGCAGAGCTCGGTTTCATCGTGGTTCAGTGCGACGGGATGGGAACGAGGAACCGGTCGAAAGCCTTCCACGATGTCTGTTGGAAGAACCTCGCAGATGCTGGATTGCCAGATCGGATCGCATGGATGAAAGCGCTTGGTGCTAAATATCCGTCGGTCGATCTGAACCGAGTCGGCGTCTACGGCACCTCTGCAGGCGGTCAAAACTCTACCGGAGCGGTGCTGTTCCACCCAGAATTCTATAAGGTGGCAGTCTCTTCGTGTGGTTGCCACGACAACCGAATGGACAAATATTGGTGGAACGAGCAGTGGATGGGCTTTCCGGTAGGAAAGCACTACGGGGAGCAGTCGAACATCACGAACGCTTCCAAGCTCCAAGGGAAGCTCTTGCTCATGGTCGGCGAACTAGACACCAACGTCCCTCCCGAATCCACTTACCGACTGGTCGATGCGCTAATCAAGTCCAGCAAGGAATTCGAGTTCGTGCTCCTTCCCGGACTTGACCACACCGGCGGCGGACCCTTCGGGGAACGAAAGCGACGTGACTTCTTTGTGAAGAATCTTCTGGGGGTTGAGCCACCACCACGGAACGTCGTTTCGAAGCAATAATAGGATGTGGTTGGATTGTTTTCGCTTTGGGTGGGGGTTCACCTCGTTGGTGGGTTGAAGCCCATTCACATCTTGCCGCTCGGTGATTCGATCACCCAAGGTGGACGTGCGGACCGGGACGAGTTCACGTACCGCTTGCCGCTTTTCAACCTGCTCAAGGCGGCAAAGGTTGAGTTTGACTTTGTCGGGTCACTCACGACCGGGCTCCAACCGGGCGCGAAGTGGCCCGATGGGTTCGACCTACACCACGAGGGGCACTACGGTTGGAAGACCAAGGCGGTCGCCGAAAAGCTGGAAGGTTGGATGAAGTCGTACTCGGCGAGTCCAGACATCGTTTTGGTCCATCTTGGCTCTAACGATCAAAGTGGCGACCCCGAAAAAGACGTCGTTGCCCCGCTGACCGACATTGTTCGAATTTTGCGCCGATCCAACCCCAAGGTGGTGGTGCTTATCGGTCACCTCAACTTCAACGGAGGTGCCGCACTCAAGATCAGGCCAGCAGTCGAAGCCATGGCCGCCAAGCTGACGACCACTACATCTCCCGTCAAAACCGTTCACCACTATCTCGGCTGGATCGAAAAGCCGGATGCGCCAGGTGCCGACACCTTTGATTGGGCACATCCAAACCCACAGGGCCAGGCGAAAATGGCCAAGGCTTGGTTCGAAGCGATGAAGCCGTACCTTCCCAAGAGCTAATGGAATTCAGCCCGGCAGAACATCCGCATCGCCGTTACAACCCGCTTCTCGGTGAATGGGTTTTGGTCTCCCCACATCGCACAAAGCGTCCGTGGCAGGGTCAACAAGAAAAGGCAGACGTCACACGCCGCCCTCAGCACGACCCGAGCTGCTACCTCTGCGCAGGAAACACCCGAGCGAACGGGGAGGTAAACCCAAATTACACCTCGACCTACGCCTTCACTAACGACTTTGCCGCACTGTTGCCAGACACTCCCGAATTTGAAACTCACGGCGATCTGTTCCAATCCGAGGCCGTCCGTGGAGAGTGCCGCGTCATCTGTTTTTCCCCACGACACGACCTAACCCTCGCCCAGATGGAGCCCGCCGCCCTCGAAAATGTCGTTCGCACCTGGCAAAATCAAGCCTCGGAACTAGGGCAGGTTTACGAATGGGTTCAGCTGTTCGAGAACAAAGGGATCACGATGGGCTGCTCAAACCCCCATCCCCACGGTCAAGTTTGGGCCGGCAATTGGGTACCCCAGAACATCCAAAACGAGGACAAACACCAAGCGGCCTACTTTGATCAGCACCATTCCCGCCTTCTGCTCGATTACGCGGAGGAGGAAGTTAAGCGCGGTGAGCGTGTTGTCGTGAGCAATGTCGACTGGGTGGTCGTCGTCCCCTATTGGGCGGTCTGGCCCTTCGAAACCCTCCTCTTGCCCCGGTTCGAAGTTGCGCGAATCGAAGATCTCAGCGAGAGTCAGGTCAGTTCTCTTTCTACTGTGATGAAGGGCTTGCTTGTCCGCTACGACAACCTCTTCCAAACCGACTTCCCCTACAGCATGGGCTGGCACGGCGCCCCGTACCGCTCGGCGAGCCAATCCCACTGGCAACTCCATGCCCACTACTACCCCCCCCTCCTCCGAAGCGCCGCAGTCCGCAAATTCATGGTCGGCTACGAAATGCTCGCCGAACCCCAACGAGACATCACCCCCGAACAAGCCGCGCAGCGGCTGCGGGAGGTGGCGGATGTGCACTACCTTGGGTAGACGCCTAAATACGCCGATGCGAGGTTCTTTCGGGGCGTAGTTAGCGTCGAAGCCTGAAATAGTTTAGCCTGGACCGGCACCACGGCTACAAGGGTCGCTCAGCAGTTGAACTTGCTGTCCGGGTTGACGTAAACCACCTCGAAAAATTCGCAAACCACCACCATGTCTGCGTCGGATTTCATGCAGAGCCGTTCGCATTCCCGGGCGAAGTAGCTCGTATGGACTTCTCGCCAATGCCGAAGCGAGCCGTCTCCCTCGCCTTCGGTGGCCGCGAACGCTTCCGAGACCTCGTTGAACGGGACGATATCAATGCGCGTAGTCTCAATCAAGCAAAGGGGCTCGCCTTGCCAGGTTGTTACGACACTTAGGTAGCCGGGTTCAGGCAAGCGTTTCCCTTCCACCTCGTACGACCACAGCAGGGACGCGGTTGCTCGCTTTTTACCTGCGATGACAAGCTCACCGAGTTCGTTTGCTGAAGCTTCGTGGTCATCAAAGTGGAAGACTTCGTAGAAACGTGCCGTAGGATTTGAGCCCCGTTCAGCCACAAATCCGTTCCAGAACCGCTGAATCGGCTCAGGCACGGTTTGTCCAAGTATCGTTATCAACTCCACAGAATGTCATACCACCGCGCGCAGGGAGATTTTTGAACTTCGGTCAGAATAGCCCTCATGAAGTTACTCCTAACATCCGCAGGAATCAAGAATCCCACGATCCACGAGGCGCTTGTTCAACTTCTCGGCAAGCCGGTCAGCGAGGCGAATGCGCTGTGCGTGGCTACTGGCATCTACCCCTTTTCGGGTGGTCCCCAAATGGCTTATCAATTCATTTCTGGAAAATCTAAGAGCCCGATGTGTCAGCTGGGTTGGAAGTCATTAGGTGTGCTAGAACCGACACTTTTGCCCTTTATCCCGAAGGAGGTCTGGATGGCTGACCTTCAGGCTGCGGATGTTCTGCTGGTGTATGGCGGCGACCCTCTTTTTCTCCGCGACCGGATGCGAGATTCGGGATTGGCGGATGTGTTCGCTTCGCTGCCCGACTTGGTTTATGTCGGTGTGAGCGCTGGAAGTATGGTCTTGACATCCCACATCGGGGAAACATTCTTTGGCCGCCTCCCGCCCGAAGCCCCCGACATTCGTTCCGAAGAGTTTACGATTACGAACAGTTTGGGCGAGTCGTTAGAACTCACCTTCTTCGTCACGCCGGGCCTCGGGCTAGTCAATTTCTCAATATTCCCCCACCTGGAATCAAACTCGAAGCCGGATACAACAACGGAAAATGTCGCCACGTGGGCGTCACGAGTGCCTGGTCAAATGTACGGAATCGATGATCAGACGGCAATCAAGGTCGTCGACGGCGACATCGAGGTTGTTTCCGAGGGGCGGTGGAAACTGTTTAGTTAGTTACGCTCCACTCTAATCCCCGCCTCAATGCGCTATATCTGGTATCGTTATATCGACAAGCGATATAGTTTGCGTAAGGGTTTGGCATATTTGATGAAACAGGTAAATCTCGGGCATCCCGGCGGCTCCCAGCTTCCACCAGCATCATTGCACGTGCTGCTCTGCCTGACCGAAGGCGAAAGGCACGGTTACGGCATCATGCAAACAGTCGAGGCGAATACGGACGGTCAGATTCGACTCGGGCCAGGAACGCTCTACGGCACACTCAAGAGGTTGTTGGCTCTTGGCGTTATTGAAGAGATCAAGCCACAAGGCAGCGAGAGTGGGCTGGATCGTAGGCGCTCCTATCGACTGACCGAATGTGGGAGCCAAGTTCTCGCGCAAGAACTGCAATGGCTGGATCGGCTAGTTAAAATGCCCACAGCACGCCGAGTTTTGGGCGATGCTGCTCGCCTCACGGGGACGCCATGAGAGCCGCGCGTTGCATACGGTTTGGTCGTTTCCTCTTCGAAGGCCTGATTGCGCTGTACCCGCATTCGTTTCGGGCGGAATATGGAGAGGAGATGCGGCTCGTGTTCAAAGAAGCCTCAGAGGAAGCGTTGCGCAGACGAGGTCTGCAAGGGCTACTTGGCTTCTGGCTGTCGACTCTGTCCGACTTCGTGGTTGCGAGTACTCGTGAACATCTCGCGGCAGGCACGTACAAGGCTTTCTTGCTTGGTTCATGTGTTGCAGTCGGTGGGTTAGGCATCGGGTATCTGGATTTTCATGCCAGCGAAGTACAGCCAATTATCGGTCTCATTCTGATCTTTTCCTTTGGCCTTGGCGCCACACGACCCGCTGGGGCGTGGAAGTGGGTTTTGTGCACAGGAGGCGGGATTCCGGCCGTTCACTTGCTAGGCAGCGCGATGGGCGTTCATCCAAACTATCCCGTCCAACCCAACGTAGGGGCAACATTTCTAGCGCTAATTCCAGCCGCAATCGGAGTCTATCTGGGCATGGGCTTTCGAGCAATGACTACCGCGGTTCGCAATTACCTTTGACCGTCCAAAGCAAAGCGTTTCCGCAAAACTGTGGTTCCTGGTCGATCTCACATCCATTGGCGTCAGCGCTGCACAAGCAAATAATGCAAGATGAAGATCATGTGCGGGCCGGGATGCACAGGAGATTTGAATTCTTCCTCATCCGGCTCCGCGCTTCACCAGCGTCACAACAAGCTAGAAGGCCCTGGCTTGTGTAACCAATAATTACCTGAGCCTCTCTAGAGAGAAAAAAGCACATCTCCCTGTCGACGTTGATTGCGGATACCAGGACCCTAACCTGGGAACCATTGACGCTGATTCGCGTTAGTATTAGTTGATGAGACGTGCCGTATCTTCTTTCGCCCACACCTTCGTAGCCGCCATTGCGGTGGTTGGAATGTCAGCTTTGGCGATTCCTCAGCAGAATGCGAATGTGGTTCCGAGTCGGCCCCAAGACGCTGTACCGCTTATGGTCGGTGCCAGCATCCCCAATTCCGCTCTGAAAGGTTTGGACGGCAAGGACATCACGCTCAGCGCTGCCCTCGGTAAGAAGCCCGCGATCGTCATTTTTTATCGTGGCGGCTGGTGTCCCTTCTGCAACGCCCACCTGTCGGAGCTGGCGAAAATTGAGTCGGACATTCTCAAGCGTGGTTATCAGATCATAGCTATCTCCCCAGATCTTCCCGAGGAGCTCAACAAGACGCTCACGAAGGATCACCTCAACTACAAGCTCTTCTCCGATTCAAAGGCAGACGCTATGAAGGCGTTTGGTGTCGGCTTCCGGCTGGACGACCAGACGTTTACGAAGTATCGAGACCAATACCGGATTGATCTCGAACGGTCATCGGGACAGAAGCACCACATTCTGCCCGTCCCTTCCGTCTTCGTCGTAAACGCGAAAGGCAAGATCACGTTCGTGCACTCAGACCCAGATTACAAGGTTCGCATCAAAGGACAGGCTCTCCTGGATGCGCTAGATCAGAGTCGCTGAAACAGGATCCTTTGAATTCCAGGTGGGCTGAGTTCCTAGGCTCTCAGCCCACTTTTGCTTTGGTGGGTACGATACTTTCAACGGCTAAGCCAGCAACTTAGCAGAATTTATCGAGGTCTGGATTGCGGATTCCTGTGCTTACTGGAACGATTAAGCGGCGCCTCCTAGTCAACTTTCGGGCAGATCCGGGGGTTGTTGGGCGATTGCTACCCGAGCCGTTTCGTCCTTTACTACAAGATGGATTTGCCATTGTCGGCATCTGCCTCATATGCTTAGAACATGAGCGACCTCTCGGACTTCCGCAGCTTTTAGGAGCCAAAAGTGAGAATGCCGCACACCGTTTCGCCGTAGAGTGGACCGACGATGCCGGAATCGTTCGCCACGGGGTTTACATTGCTCGAAGGCATACCGATTCCACGATAAACCAGTGGACGGGCGCACGGGTGTTTGGGCTTGACCAAGCGTCAGCACGGTTCACCGTTGAAGATCGCGGCGGCCAGATTGAGCTTGACTTACAGTCGAGTGACGGCGAAGTCGTGGTCATGGTCGCGGGCTACGAATCTGACCGTTTCCCAGAAAACTCATGCTTCAACTCGCTGCGAGATGCAGCGAAATTCTTCGAAGACGGCAGTGTCGGCTACTCACGTAGGCAAGAGGCGGGTGATAACCAGCTTTCTGGGATCGAGTTGTGGACGCCGATTTGGACGGTAGGCGCATTTGAATCTACAGTAGCGAGATCGACATACTTTGAAGACGTCACCCGGTTCCCCCTAGGATCGATCACATATGAT
>JBBRHU010000085.1:0-10720 GCA_038222255.1 Fimbriimonadales bacterium
TTGACCTCAATGATTGAGCCTGTGCTCATCATCTTTCTCGGTGGAGTCGTGGGCTTTATTGCGATTTCCATCATGACGCCAATGTTTACACTCGTCAACGGTGTTAGCAAGAAATAGACGCTAAGGCGTTGGTTCTGACCAACACCCAACCGATAATTAAGAAGTGCCGCAGGGCCACTAAGAACATGATTAAGAACAAGGAGGAAGCATAAATGGGATCATTAAGCGCGTTCAGCGAAGACCCCGAAGGTCTAGTGCTTCGCTACTTGCAGAACCCCAGATCAGATATTAGAGATCTGATCATGGTGGAATACGCTGGTCTCGTCGAAAGGACCGCCCGTAAATTCTCGGGAATCGAAGCTTTCGACGACCTCGTTCAAGTCGGGTTCATCGGACTCTTAAACGCTCTTTCGAAGTTCGATCCGCAAGCAGGCGTACGGTTTAACACTTACGCGACGTACCTTGTCGCTGGCGAGATCAAGCACTACCTGCGTGACCGAGCTCAGACAATTCGCCACCCAGCGTGGTTGCAAGAGCTACGTCACAAGGTGAACAAGGCTGCCAACGTGCTCCAACAAACGCATGGTCGGCAACCCACCGAAAGGGAGATTGCAGACGCGGTCGGAGTGAGCGAAAGTGCCGTACGAGAAGTCGTCCAGACTCAGGAAATGATTCGTGTTGCTTCGCTAGACGCTACACTTCCCGGCGACGACGACAGCACCACCGAAGGCGAGCGCCTTGATGCAGCGGATTACTGCCCTGAACAACTCAGTTTCGAAGATCGACTCCTGCTTGAAACAGCCATGAAGCAGCTACGCGATTTGGAGCGAGAAGTGCTCATCCACTTCCACTTCGATTCGATGAATCAGACGGAAATCGCCGCAAAGCTGAACATCTCCTGCAACTACGTTTCCCATATTCTCCGCCAGTCCCTCGCCAAGCTCCGCAAGATTTTGTCCGCAGAAGAAGCCAAGGACCGGATGCTCCAGCGAGAGACAGACCAAGTCCAGTGGGAGCTTATCGACCCAGGGACGGGCGCCTACACCGAAGCCTACTTACGAAATCGACTTGAGGAAGAGATCCATCGCGCAATCGCTGAAGGTTCTCAGGTCTCGCTCGTCGTCGTTAATTTCAAAGGTCTAGAGGGAATGCGCAAGTTCTACGGAGAACAAAGCGTCCAAGACTTTCTTGCGAACGCCACGGAGTTCTTGAAGTCCAACGTTCGCCGACTCGACATCGTCGCACAATTTGGACCCACGGGGTTTGGGATGATCCTCCCTGCCACCGGTAGCAATGTTGCCATTGTCCGCCAGCGACTCATGAAGAAAGCTGCAGGTTGGACGATTGGCCGAACGGGGGCCTCCGGCTCTGTCAGCGCAGAAATCGGTTTCGCGGTTGCTCCGGCAGACGGGCGAAGCGCTTCGCAGATCATCAGCTCGATTCGTCTTGAGCCGCTTGCCGATCAACGACGGGCAGCGTAATGGTGATGTTGCGCCCAGGTTCGGCAAAGCTGAATTCCACCCAGTAGACCGTCGCTGGGTCGACCAGACCTTGAAGACGGTCGGGCCACTCGATGAAGTTAAGATGGGTTTGAAATTCATCCTCTAACCCAAAACCATCAGCAGTCGCCAGTCGGTAGAGGTCTGCGTGTAGCACGGGCGGGTTAGACTCAATGGTCTGCACAAGGTTGAACGTCGGCGAACGGACCGGCTCGTGGTAGTTCAAGCAGCTAAGAAACTGCCGAACGAAGGTGGTCTTCCCCGATCCCAACGGCCCTTCCAAACAAACAATGTCACCGACTCGGACAAGACTTAGAAGATACTGGGCAGCGCCAACCAGGTCTTCTGGATTCGTCGCGTGAAATTCACGCGAAATCACTCAGCTGAACTCCCTGCTGTAGCGCCTGGAGATAGTTACCGTCCGGGTCTTCAAAGCCGATCAAGACGCCTCCCGGGATGTCGTGGAAGTCTTGGGTTAGGGGAATCGAATCGGCGACGAGTGATTCTCGAAGAGCGCGAACGTCATCAACAGCCAGGCACAGCGTCCAACCACCTCGAGTCAGCGGATCAGGGCCAAACAGAGGATGGAGCGCGACGACATCGCTCCCAACCTGAAAAGTAGTCCAATAGGGGTTCACCATCGTCGGCGTCAATCCAAGCACGTCACGATAGAACTCGGTCGACTTGGACATGTCCGCACATTGAGCGATGATTGTGTGGACTTGAGAAAATGCAAAGACCCCCATGAACCTGATTATGACCGACGAGCAAGTATGCTTATGAAATGGGCAACCGGGGATTTGTCGGACTTCACTCGGTCGAGGGCTACCTTCTCGTTACAATCTGCGGATTCATGGTTCTGGCTGCGATCGTGGCTGGTGCGTTGTGGATGCGCAGAGTGATGGCCAACGAAACCCGTCTCCGCCGTGAAATGCGGGCAGACATTGAGTCGCGAAAGCTTAAATCTTAACCGCAGTTCGACCATAACTTGGCGACCCTCGAATCGGGTCGTGCAAGTGTCGCTTTTGCATGCAATTACTTGACAACCCTCGGTTCCAATCAGCATTAACCGCCCTTTGCGGACTCTCGCTCCTCCTCTGCTTCATTCCTGGACTGAGCGTGTTTGGCTTGCTCTCCGTAGCTTTTGGATCGGTTTTTGCATTGCGGTCTGCTTGGGAGAGCATTCGAGACCGCGCGATGGATGTGAACATCCTGATGGTGCTTGCTGCGGTTGGAGCAGTAATCATTGGTCATACCGCCGACGCTGCCGCACTACTCTTCTTGTTTAGCCTTTCAAGCACGCTCGAGGTTTACGCGATGGCGCGAACGAAGTCGGCGATCGAGGGGCTGGTTAAGCTTCGGCCCGACAGCGCAATCCTGCTGACCGAAGAAGGCCCTAAAACAATCCCACTTGATCAGGTGCGTGTGGGGCAGCGACTTCGAATCCTCGCATTTTCGGGCTTTCCCGCTGATGGCACGGTCGTCGACGGCATCTCCCACGCGAACATGAGCGTCATGACCGGCGAATCCGAGCCAGTCTCCATCGAGAGCGGGTCGCACGTCCTTGCAGGCACCGAAAATCAGGAGGGCTTGCTGGAAATTGAAGTCACGGCTCAGCCTGGAGACTCGACTCTGGACAAGGTCGTCGCACTCGTCGAAGATGCGCAAGAGAAGAAGGCGAGCGGTGAGAAAGTGGGAGCTTGGTTTGGTAAGGGCTACACCTGGTTCGTCCTGATCGCCTTCACCCTGTCACTGTTCATTCGCGTTTTGCTTGGCTCCACATGGGGAGAATCTCTTGGAGCTTCGATCACCCTGTTGGTCGCCCTTAGCCCTTGCGCACTTGTGATTGCAACTCCAGCAACGACGTTAAGTGCGTTGACGTGGGCAGCTCGGCATGGAATTTTGGTTCGTGGCGGCGAGTTCATTGAACGAGCCGGACTCATCAACATTGTCGCGATGGACAAAACCGGCACGTTGACTGTAGGTAAGCCGAAATTGTTCGAAATTTGCCTCTGCACTCACCATCTGGGCGAAGATGCAGTTGGGTCGGTCTGCAAAGAGGCAGACGCATGTTGGGCTGGGCACGGTCCGCTTTCTGAGGATGCTCGGGAGATCCTCCGGCTCGCCGCTGCGGCTGAGCAGTACAGCACTCACCCCCTTGCTTCAGCGATTGTTCAAGCCGCGAAAGACCATAAGATCGACGTGCCAGAAGCCTCTAGCCAAAGTGTGGTTCCCGCGCGAGGAGTTGAGGCGGTCATAGAAGGAATCGGAGTGCGGATCGGCCAGCTCAAGTTCTTTCTCGAAGATGGCCAAGGTCTCCCTGAAGGGTTCATAGAGCATGTGCACGCTATTCAAGCCCAGGGCATGACCGTCGCGATCGTCTCTGCAGAGAACCGATATGCTGCCCTCGGGATCCGCGACGGCCTCCGCAAGGAAGCCCCCGCGATGATCAAACAGCTTCTGTCGCTGGGAGTCGAACAGGTTGTCATGTTGACGGGTGACACCCTGCAGACCGCGACCGCGATCGCCAAAGAAGCCGGGCTGACCAGCTTCCACGCAGCACTGATGCCCCAAGAGAAAACCGCGCTCATCGAGACTCACGCGAATGCGGGAAAGAACGTCATGATGATCGGCGACGGAGTCAACGACGGGCCAAGTCTTGCGATGGCCAGCGTGGGAGTCGCGATGGGTGGTGTGGGCAGCGATGTCGCACTCAATGCGGCCGATGTCGTTTTGATGCGCGACAACCTGAGTCAAATTCCCGAGTTGATCGCGCTTGGCAAACGGACGAACAAGATTGTGCTCGCCAACCTGTTCTTTGCGGGCGGGATGATCACCGTCCTCACGCTCTTTTCGTTCACCGGCAGATTGCCCTTGCCCATCGCCGTTCTCGGTCACGAGGGCTCGACGGTCCTCGTGATTTTGAACGGCTTGCGGCTGCTGTCTGGCCCGAAGACTATTCGACCGTAACCGACTTCGCGAGGTTTCTCGGTTGGTCGATTTCGCAGCCGAGCAATCTTGCGACGTGGTAGCTGAACAGTTGCATCGGGATGACCGAAAGCAACGCAGATAGCGCGGTGAACTTTGTAGACGGCACGCGAACAACGAAGTCCGCGACCTTCTCGGTTTCGTAGTCGTCTTCCAAGATGATGGCGAGAACGGTTCCACCTCGAGCTTGGATCTCCTTCATGTTCGAGACAACCTTTTCGCGGACTCCCGGTTCGGTAGCTCCAAACACCGCGACCACGCCATCAGTGACCAGAGCGAGCGGGCCGTGCTTCATCTCACCTGCCGGGGATTCTTGCGTCGGGATGTAAGCGATTTCCTTGAGCTTTAGCGCGCCTTCGAGAGAGACGTAGGCATCGGCTCCCCTACCGAGGAAGAAAGCGAGCGGCATGTCTTTGAACCGTTCTGCAAAGCTGATAATCTCATCTTCGCGCTTGAGCACTTCTTCAGCTTTCGCGGATAGCTCGAGAAGTTCGGCCACGTTGTCAGCGACTCGCACGCCGGGATACTCCTGGACCTGGGCGATGTAGTTGCACAAAAGCATGAGCACGAGCACCTGAGCCGTGTACGCCTTCGTAGATGCCACTGAGATTTCAGGGCCAGCCTGAGTCATGATCGTACGATCACACTCACGTGCGATGCTAGACCCGATGACATTGACAATGCCAAGTGTTCGAATTCGCTTTTCCTGACAAAGCCTGAGAGCGGCTAGAGTGTCAGCGGTCTCACCTGACTGAGAGACAAAGATCGCGAGCGATTTTGGAGAAAGCACGGGATCGCCGTAGCGGAATTCGCTGGAGTAGTAAACGTCGGTGGGAAGGCGAAGATGCTTCTCAAAGAGATGCTTGCCCATCAGGCCCGCGTTGTATGCAGTGCCGCACGCAATGATGTTCACCCGGTCAATCTCGTTCCAAACGTGTTCGCCAAATATCAGCTCAAAGCGGATTTGCAGCTTCTCATCGATTCGCCCCGCAAGAGCGTTTCTGATGACTTGAGGTTGCTCGTGAATCTCCTTCAGCATGAAGTGTTCATATCCACCGCGCTCAGCAGAGGCGATATCCCAGTCGATGTGCATCGGCTTGATGGGGAGCTCTCGGCCAAAAAGGTCGGTGACTTTTACGCACTCGGTTGTAATGGTGGCAACCGTGTCTTCGTCCATCACAAACACCTCGCGGGTGTAAGGAAGAAGCGCAGGGATGTCGCTCGCGAGCATGTTCTCGTCGGTACCAAAGCCTAGAACGAGCGGGCTGGCATTCCTCACCGCCACGATCTTGCCCGGTTCACTTCGGCTCATCACGACGATGGAGAAGGCTCCACGAAGTCGCTGGGCGGCTTTGCAAACTGCATCCTCGAGCGGAACACCACGGGAATACTCTTCACCTACAATGTGGGCGGCAACCTCGGTATCGGTCTGTGAGTGGAACACGTGGCCTTTCGCAGCGAGCTCTTCCTTTAGCGGAAGGTAGTTCTCGATGATGCCGTTGTGGATGAGCGCAATCGTCTCATAGTTATCGTAATGTGGGTGGGCGTTTTGGTCAGTCGGTCCACCGTGGGTCGCCCAGCGCGAGTGAGCAATCGCCATGTGGGATTTTCGCGGATTCTCATCTAGTAGGGATCTGAGCTGAGAAAGCTTTCCTGCCCGCTTCACAACCTCGATGTGGCCATTTTCTGGGAAGGCAACTCCCGCGCTGTCGTAACCTCGATACTCAAGTCGCTTGAGCTGATCGAACACAACTTCCACCGCGTTACGCGGCCCAACATATCCAGCAATCCCACACATACATAGAAAGTGTAGCCAAGTTATCGAGCCATCGTTAGGGTACGCCCGTTCGTCTTGGCTCGCTAGAGCTTAAAGTTGACGTAATGAGCCAAGATAGGTTCGATGAGATCGATTGGCGCGAACCTTTTGAAGTTTCAACAGCTTGGCCTGCTGCTGATCATCTTGGTTCTCGGCGTAACGCTCACCCTGAAGGCAGGGACCCACATCGATCCTCAGTCTGGCCATCTGATCAACAACTTCTTTAACGTCGACACCTTTGTGCAAATCGCGACCGACACGAGCACCTTTGCGATCATGGCGATCGGGATGACAATGGTGATCATTAGCGGCGGTATTGACCTTTCTGTGGGCTCGACCTATGCACTGTGCGGAGTGCTGACCGGACTCTTGCTCCGCTCGATGACCAACTCCGCTCCCTTTCAACTCGTGCTGGTAGCGATTGGCGTCTGCTGTGGAATCGGCCTGATCTGCGGCATGTTGAATGGAATTATGGTCGCCAAGCTAGGTGTCCATCCCTTCATCATCACCCTTGGGACGATGTGGATTTTTCGGGGGATCGCAGCCGTCACGACAGAAGCTCAGAGCGTGGGCTATCCGGATGCCGTGATCAACACTGCAAAGGCAACTCTTGGCTTGAAGGCTGGGCTCTACCCAGTCCCCACGATAGTCATGGTCGTCATCACGATTCTGGGCGCCCTTTACCTACAGCGCACGACGATGGGAAGGAGAGTGTTCGCGGTGGGGGGCAATATCCAAGCCGCGCGCTACGCGGGACTTCCGATCTCCGCGATCCTCTGCGGCGTGTACGTGCTTTCCGGGCTGGTCGCTGGCGTCGCGGCGTTTATGGGGTCGGGATACTACGGGTCTGCTTCGTCGAACGACGCGAACGGCTATGAGCTGTACGTCGTGGCGTCTGCGGTGGTGGGAGGAGCTTCTCTCAGCGGGGGGCGTGGAACTGCACTTGGGGCGTTTCTCGGTTCCCTTCTCATCGTGATGATTCGCCAGGCGATGCGCACCTTAAACGTCAACACCAATTACGAGTGGATTGTGATCGGCACTGCGATCATTGTCGCTGTGGTGCTTGATCGAGCTGGCGGCCGATTGCAAGACCGCCAGGTCCGAATGTTGAACTAGCGCATGTTGATGAAGTCGACCGGATAACCCAGGTCAAGCCCCTTCACAAAGACGATGGTCTTTTGCAGGTCATCCTTGCTTTTTGACGAGACCCGAACTTCGTCACCTTGGATCTGCGCCTGGACTTTCAGTCCCTTGTCCTTAATCTGCTTGACCAGTGCCTTCGCCTTGTCCTGAGCAATGCCTTGCTTCAGTGTGAGCTTGCACCGAACGGATAGCCCAGCACCGGGTTCGTTCGGCGTCCATTCAAACTGCCGGGCGTCGATTCCGCGCTTGAGCAATTTGGAGAAAATGATGTCCTGCAGCTGCTGCATCCGAAAGTCGTCGTCGGCCACCAAGCTGACTTCGTCCTTCTCCATCAGAATCTCTGCCTTAGAACCCTTGAAGTCGTAGCGATTGGCAAGCTCTTTCTCAGACTGATTGATCGCGTTTTTCAATTCCATCAGGTCCACCTTGGACACGATGTCGAATGAGTAGTCAATCGTCGCCATTATGCCTTCTCCAAATCTGACTCTAAGACGAGCAACACATAGTGGGGAATAAACTCAATCTCTTCCTTCGTGAACAGCTTCTTCTGTTCCTCTCCGATTTTGCTCCGCATGCGCTCTCCTGCCGTCGCGTGGACTTTGCGGGTAACGTCGTTGATCGTCGAAAGGTCGACGTCGACGCCAATCGTCTTGTCGTCGTAGATATTCTGGATCGTACCGAGCAACCCTGCCATGTGGGCAAAGTAGCGATTGGCTTTTCGGTCTTCTTCGGTGACCTCCCGAGTTACGACTCGGACTCGATCTCCAACATTCAGCGCCATTCTTTAAGGGTACCCGCTTGGTTTATCCGAGCACTTCAAGTTCCCACACGGGGATGCCATGCCAGGCGGGGTCATGACCACCGGTGCGAACTCGGATATTTGCTCCGGCGAGTTGGATCAACATCCCATCGGAAAACTTCCTGCCATCGAATACTGACTGCGCCGCTCCTGCCAAGACGGGCTGGATCACGGCAGCGGATGCTGTGTCAAGCGTATGGAGTTCGAACTCAGGGACAGCAAATTTCTGCATCCCTAACGTAATCCAAGAAAGCCCAGCGGCGTACGGTCGCTTAAGAATTACAATGTGCTCTGGGGCATTTACGACGTCTTTGCGACGCGGCTGAACGTAGATGGCTGAAGGCTCAATGTACCGCTGGCACAGCGGATCTGCTACAGCTCCGTGAACCAAGAGCCCGAGCCGATTCACCACCTCAAACAGAAACTCAATCGCCGGGACAACCGCCACATCGTGGGACTCAAAGGTCAATTGGAACAGCCATTCGGGAATGAACGAGAGTTGTGCAGCCGATGCGAGTTGGCTTGGATCTACCCCAGATTCCTCCGCACGCATCAACATCAATCGAATCACGGTTTTGCGATCTTTTGAAGCAACAACGTACGTGCCGCGCTCCATAGGCAACTGCAAATTATCCTTCGACGTGCCCGCACTTAGCGGTGCAATAAATCCGGTGGCCGCTCCGCCGTCACCTTTTGGGTGAACAATTTCGAGGGGGCGTGGTAAAGTCCCGCCCGGCGCGAGCACGGAGAGATAGTAGGATTTGCTAATCCCGAATGCCGGCCCTTTCGGCTTTGAGAATTGCCACGCTCTCACCCCTGAGACCCACCCTTATCCAACTCGGCGCGCCACTTGTTCTTGACAATCCAGAACCAGAGCCAGCTCCCCGGAAGGCGCGTCCAGAGCGCACTGTTCACCGAGATCTCTCCTCCAGCTACACGCACAGCTTTCCACGCGGCACCGCGTTCGACTTGGATGAGACCAAAGCAATCGAGCGCGGCGAGCGTATCCAAAGCACGCTGGGGGACCGACTCTGGCACGGTTAGCACCACTCCATATCGTTGAAATCTCTGGCCAAATCGCTTCGCCCAAGCCACGACTTCGTCACCCTCATAAAACGCTATATACCAGGACGTCATGAGGAAAGCAAATAAGGGCACATTCATGCTGTATTCAATGTAGGCGTGCATGAGCACCCCCCCTAACAGCACCCATTTTCGCGTTGGCCGCCAGAACACTAGCGTTGCGAGCGAAAATTCAATAATGATCGTCGCGATGGTCTCGATCTGCACCATCGGAACTTCTTTCATAAACTGCGGGACCGGGAACCGTGAGAACTCTTCAAGTCGGCCCGTGTACCAGATTGCTGTGAAGTCCTTCCAATGGCTGCCCCACGATTTCATCCACAGGGTTGTAAAGTAAATGATCGCCATGTTCCAGCAGAGCACTCGCTGCATCCAAAGCGAGACCTCTTCTGGAACGGCCTTGGCCCGCCCTCGCCACACCGCGATGACTCGATCCAGCGAACAAGCCGCGCCGCAAGGAGAGATGGCGAGGTAGATCAGGCTCACTCGCATGACGGTATCTCCGCCATTCAGGATCATCGCCGCACGATGATGCAATGACACCATTCCCGCCGCCAGCAGGATGGCGCTGACTCGCGTCCAGAGCCCAAGGGTGGTGAAGATTCCGGCCAGAAATGACACAGCCCAGACTCCCCAGAGCAGCATCGGATTATCGGACCCATAAAGCAGATTGAATCGAGGGATGATATTCGGCGCAGCGTCACCCATCGTTGGATGGTCTGGCATATACATTTGCGACAGCCACCCAGGATTGTAACCATCTGGACCGTACCAGCTGTTGAAACTGAACGCGAGAAGGAACAGCCCAATTGTTGCCAGCGACCCCACGATGATTCGAAACACGCCAAGGGTGACGGGCGAACCTCGTCCAAACAGGTAAGAATCGATGTCCTTGAACAACGTTATCTGCCCTTCCCGGATTCCAACTTTGCCCCAGGGCGTAGTTCACGCATCGGGACGACGTATTCAAAGAAGGTGGTCCGCGTGTAGGCTTTCAGCGGCTCTCGTCCCGGCGGCATGATCTCCTTTGAGAAACGTTGTAACCGCACAAGGACGGGTGGGTTGTTCGGGTTGCGGTCCATCTGCTTCGCCATAAACAGCCCGATCTGCGGCCAATAGATCGCGTTAGAGACATCGCGCCCTCTCTCCATGAACTTCCTCGATCGCTCCGTGACATACATGCGCGGAATGTCCATCGTCTGCAACTTCGGATACTGGTAGAACTCGCTTGTCCCGTCTTTGTAAAAGACCTGCCCCCCGTAGTAGAAGCTCACGCCCGCCGGATTCGGTGCGAACATGTCCCAGTACTGCCACATCCCAGTGAGCATCATATAGTCGAAGAAGACGCGTTGAGTCTTCAGGTTCCTCAGGTTCCAATCGAGGAAGAGGTCC
>JBBRHU010000086.1:0-10657 GCA_038222255.1 Fimbriimonadales bacterium
ATGCAGCCGCTTGCCCTGCAAAATTCTTGCTCACAGAAGATTGGGAACTGGACGATCCCGCTGGGCAAGGGATTGAGACCGTGCGAGTGATTAGAGATCAAATCCGTATGAGGGTTGAATCGATGTTGGAGGAGCTTAAAGGTGTGCCAGCTTGACCAAAAAGCTCCTCGCTGAGTTCATCGGAACATTTGTGCTCGTCTTTTGTCCGGTCGCGCTTGGTGCTGGCGGAGCGATTTCGGGTCACGCTCCATCCAATCTGGATGGGGCGATCGCGTCTGGCCTCCCAGTTCTTGCGATGATCGCTTGCTTTGCCTCCTGTTCTGGAGCGCATTTCAATCCAGCCGTCACTTTGGGTCTACTGGCCGCTCGGAGATTCGAGTCGAAACTGGTCCTTCCCTACATCCTTTCTCAACTCGCGGGCGGTTTAGCCGCCGCAATTGTGGCCAAAATTCTTTTTGGGGTGGTCAGTGGAACACATATTCCTTCCGATCCTAGTAATCCCTTCCTTAACGTTGGAACCGAGGTGATGATCTCAGCGATTCTGATGCTGGTCATACTCAGGGCTGAAAGTTCGAAGGCAGCGATGGCAATCGGCCTTTCGGTAGTTTTCTTGCAGCTTTTGGGACAGCCGATTACTGGAGGTTCGATGAACCCCGCTCGATCTTTTGGACCAGACCTGCTCGCCAACGGCGCAGCGACTCCTACGCTATGGATCTATTTCGTCGGACCGATCCTCGGAATGCTCCTTGCAGTCGGAGCCAACGCCGTGCTCGAACAAAAGCAAGCACTGCCGGTTAGGTCTTAAGCGACCCGTTGCAGCTGGGATCGCTTTCCGAAAAGTCTCGAAAGGAAGCTACCCTTGATCGTGTGGGTTGAGGATAACTGTGATCCGAATAGGCTGTCGGCGATATCGTTCACGAGTCGTCCGCCAGTGCTATTGGGGTTAGTTTGAACAATCGGGGCTCGCTCGCTGCCCGTCCGACGGATCGCCGCGTCGTGAAGCAAATAGCCACGATAGTCAAGGTGCAGCCCAAGACGCTCCTTCACCACTGTCTGGAATCTGGCAAAAAGTAATTTGGCACCTGATTCCGTGTCGGCTTGGTTGACGACAACTGAGATCGAAGCATTCGTGCCGTAGACCTGAAGAAGTTTCACCGTTGCAAACGCATCAACAAAGCTTGAGGGATCGGGGGTAACCACAAGCAGGACAATATCGGCAGCAGCAAGTGTGGCGAGTGCAGTCTCATGGACACCCGCAGCAACGTCGATGAACATCACATCTGTCATTTCTTCAAGATGATCAAACTCGGAGAGGGCTTGCTTCGCCATCTCTGGGGACAGATTGGCCATCTCCGAAGAACCGCTACAACCCGCCAGCACGTGGAGTCCGGAGTGATGCTTTTGCAGTGCCTGGTCTAGGTTGCATCGTCCGAAGAGGACATCTTCAATAGTGCGCGATCCATGCAGTCCGAGGTGAAGATTTAGGTTGCCCAAGCCATAGTCCGCGTCGAGCGCCACAACTCTCAGGCCGCGCTGTGCTGCCGTCACGGCAAGGTTTGATGTGACGGTGGTCTTTCCGACGCCACCTTTCCCGCTGCCAACTGCAATTGTCTTCATTCGCTCACCGGCGCCCAACCCCGGGCGATACTTCATATTGTCGGCACGAGAGTGAATCAACAGATAGATAAGTGCAAGATTCCTGTCAAAAATTCCAGCGTCAGGATGAATCCCATGATTTCCAGAACTGGGCAGATTCTACGACGGGGATAACTTCAAAATGCACCAGATCCTTCCATCGCTTAATCCACGGGTCTAAATCTGATGCCAGGTCGCAACTCATGATCTGGTAGCACGTTCGACCGTCGGGCGTGAGCCAGCTCCCGAGATACTGGACTTTCTCTGGCAGCAAGCGGCCAAGTCGCTTGAACCGTTCCCGGACCTCGGTGGGTCCCGTTCGAAAAGTTTCAATCACCATCACAAGCATCGACTAATCGTACCAAGAGAGGTTTGGGCCAAAATAAGCTATGGCCGAAATGAAGATCTTGTCCATTCAAGTTGGAATGCCGGCCGAGCGAATCATGTCCGGTTTGGACGACGGCAGCGATCGGCCATGGACGTCCGGAATTTTCAAGGAACGAGCTAGTGGCGCGATCTTTCTGGGCGAAACGAACTTGTCAGGAGACGGGCAGGCAGACCTCAAACACCACGGAGGTCCAGATCGGGCGGTGCTGATGTTCCCGGAATCGCATTATCCAAAGTGGGAGGCCGCTTACCAAAAGTCATTTCCCCGAGGCGGATTCGGTGAGAACTTTACGATCGCTGGCGCTACCGAGAACTCGATATGTTTAGGAGATATCTGGGAGACCGAGAATGTTCGGTTAGAAATCAGCCAACCCAGACTCCCATGTTTCAAACTCGGTCGTCGACTCGGGGAGCCTTCAATCGTCGCAAAGGTGATGGAAGCTCATGAGGGCGGTTGGTACGCTCGTGTGCTCCGACAAGGAACGGTGGGTGAAGACGAAGTCCTGCGGTTGGTCAGCCGACCTCATCCAGACTGGACAGTGTCGCGAGGGTTCGCTGAGTTCGTATTTGGCCGCGACAACCTTGTCGCACTTGCCGAACTGAACGCAATTTCAGCGTTATCTCAACTCTGGCGAGATCGATTGACAACGCTCCTAGCGACCAAAGAGAATTGAATGGGGTAGCGTCACATTCAGGATGACCTCTTCGATTCTGCTCTTGCTCGTCGCCTTCCAAACTAGCGCTCCGTTGGCCCAGGGAACTCAGGCGCCGCCGATTGACTTCACGCACTTCAAACCCTACACGCCTAGTTCGGACCTCGGCGATTATCTCGTGGTTCCTCCCTACTCAAATGCACCAGAGATGACGGTGCGAGAAGGCGTGCCCAAAGGCAAGATCATCCGATTCAAGTTGAAGTCGGAGGAGAGCAAAATCTATAAGGGCATCAGCAAGACGTCTCCCGGACAAGTGGTGCCGTATGAGCGGCAGGTCACCGTTTATATTCCCAGTCAAGCCAAGCCGGGCCAACCGATACCCCTGATCGTTTCTCAAGACAGCATGGGCAATGGGTTCATGCCGACGATCCTCGACAACATGATCGCGGATAAGCGGCTCCCTGCAATGGCGGCCATCATGCTGAATTCAGGTGGTGGAGACAGTAAAGGCAGTCAGCGCGGCCTGGAATACGACACGGTTTCTGGGAAATATGCAGAATTTATCGAGACAGAGGTGATTCCGCGAGCCATGCAAGAGGCTGGGGTCAGCTTCACGAAAGATCCGAATGCGCGAATGACGATGGGCGGATCCTCGGGTGCGGCCTGTGCACTGACCATGGCTTGGTTCCGTCCCGATCTCTATCACCGAGTCCTGAGCTACTCTGGAACCTTCGTTGATCAGCAGTTCCCTACAAACCCAGAATCCCCACACGGTGCTTGGGAGTATCACGAGAACTTGATTCCGAAAACTCCTAAAAAGCCACTGCGAATCTGGATGCACGTAGGCGAATTTGATAATCGCTACAAAGATGTTGAGGCCAGTTTGCACAATTGGGTGATGGCGAACGAGCGAACAGCCGCCGCACTGAAGGCGAAGGGATACGTTTACCAATACGTGTTTGCCCGAGACTCAGGACACGTTGATGGTCGAGTTGTTCGCCAGACCTTGCCGCAGGCACTCGAGTGGGTGTGGAAGGGATACCCTATCGAGAAATAGGTCCAATGACTCGAACCTGGCAGAGTGTGAAACACCCCTGAGTCTTGCTCGTCACAGTTGGTGATGCTAGATATACTACGGAACATGCGAACTACGAGTGTTTTGAATAAGGTTGCCGGGCGAATGGTGGTGTTGACTACCCTCGCTACCATGGGCGCCATGGCGAATGCTCAGTTGCTCGACCTCGCTTCATCGCGAGATGGAACCGGAAGCATTAACTTCGGTTCACGATCTGGAAACCTTTCGGTCGGCCACGCTAAGGTTAGCCTTAACCGCAACGGCACGGCAGAGATCCAACTCTCCAACGGCTCTGATGAACTCTTCAGAGGAACTTGGAGGAATATGAACGATCGGACGATCCGATTTGACATTCAAAAGCTCGTGAATGATCATGCCACGGGAACGGGCACAATCAGCCACGACTCGCGAGGTAACTTCACTTCAGTTGCTTTGAGTGGACAGGCAGGTCGCCGACGATTCTCATTCGACTTCCGAGCAAGTGAGCGAGTCGACCAACGGTCAATTCGTTCCGTGCGAGAGGGCTCTGGAAGCGTCAACTTTGTGACGAGATCCACAGCAACTTCACGCATTAATCGCCTTGAGGCCATCGTAAATCCGAATGGAGAATTTGAGGTTCGAGCACTTTCGGGTGCGAGTGTGCGAGTTACCGGTCGATGGCGACAGCTGAACCCACGAGAGTTGGAACTCGAAGTCCGGGCCATGGACGACGCAGTTGCGACCGGCAGTGGGCGACTACAACTTGACGGCCGGGGAAGCTTTGACCGTGTCACGATCAGTGCAGACCAACGCCGAACCGTGATGAACTTGGAGTTCGGAACCGGTGCTGGAGCTGGCAACAGCGGGGGCTACGGCCGACCACCAGCGCACAGTGTCGAGGATATGAGGTTTATCGATTCGGCACGTGCAGAGCTTGGACGCAAGTTCAGCCGAGGAACTCGGTTAATCTGGTCCGAAGAAAAGGTTGGACCGTCGACATTTGGCAATCGAACAGTGACGGGCTTCTTCCGCGCTGAAGGTGGAGATGCTCCTGGCGAATACCGATATTCGGTCGTCCTGGGTGCAGGAACCGCGACCGCCCACGGCGTGTCGTACTCCCGACGCTAAGTAAGACGAACAAAAAGGGCGAGAGTCGGTAAGACTCTCGCCCTTTTTTTGCCCTAAGATCTAGAGCAGATATTCGACCGTCTGGACAATTGACTCTGCGGTCACTCCCAGCGCCTTGTAGATCTGATCTGCGGGTGCAGACATTCCAAATCGATCGATGCCGATCACCGCGTCTGCGTACTTGAACCAGCCCATCGTGGCTCCTGCTTCGACCGCAACGGCTGGGATTGCAGGCGGGAGTACGCTTTCGCAATACGCAGGTTCTTGTCGCTCGAAAGTAAAGACACTGGGCATGCTGACTACTCGTGCAGCAATTCCCTTCTCACCTAAAATCTTAGCCGCAGAGATGGCGAGCCCAAGCTCGCTTCCCGTGCCGATAAGGACCACGTCCGGCTCGCTTTCCGTGTCGATCAACACATACCCTCCTCGCTCTGAGGGGTGATCCTGAACGTCTTCGGGTGTCACGTTCGCAACCTTCTGTCTCGTGAGGATCAGAGCGGTCGGGTGATCACTACTTTCGAGTGCCATCTTCCAAGCCACAGCCGTTTCGTTTCCGTCGGCTGGACGGATGACGTTTAAGTTCGGTGTCGCGCGTAGTCCCGTGAGCTGCTCGACCGGTTGGTGGGTCGGCCCATCTTCGCCAAGGCCGATTGAGTCGTGGGTGAATACCGCTATCGTGGGAATCCCCATCAGTGCCGCGAGCCGAATAGATGGCTTGCAGTAGTCAACGAAGTTAAAGAATGTGCCGCCGAAGGCGCGAAGGCCACCGTGCAATACGAGGCCGCTTGTTGCCGCCATCATCGCGTGCTCCCGTACACCGTAGAAGATGTTTCGAGCGGAGGGATTCTCTCGACTGAAATCACCCGAACTCTTCTGGAGAGCAAAGGTGCTCTCGCTCAGGTCCGCGTTTCCGCCAATCAGACCCTTGTGATGAGCCGCGATTGCTTGAATAACGTCTCGCGAAACCTCACGAGTGGCCTGCGACTTATCTGCTGAAAAAGACGGCAACGCATCAACCCATGCCGTCCCGAAATCGGAATTAATGAGTTTCTGGAGTTCCTCAGCCTCCTTCGGGAATGCCTCCGCGTAAGCGGCAAATCGAGTCGTCCAACTCGCTTCACTGGCTATGCCGTTGGAGACAGCTTCGAGAAACTTAGCGGACGCCTCCTCAGGAACGTAAAAGGTTGGTTCCAGCGGGATTCCCAATGCTTCTTTTGTCAGCTTGACTTCGTCGAGGCCAAGGGGCGAACCGTGAGATTTCTGTGTTCCCTGCTTGTGCGGACTGCCAAACCCAATGATCGTCTTGCAACAGATGATCGACGGCTTGTCTGTGATCAACTTCGCCGCCGAGATGGCAGCGTCAACAGCGTCGATGTCCATTCCATCAACTCGGACAGCATCCCAACCGATCGCCTCGAAGCGCTTTACGACATCTTCACTGAAGGAAAGTGACGTTGGGCCGTCCAGAGAGATGTCGTTGTCGTCGTAGAGCACGACCAACTTTCCAAGTCCAAGGTGACCGGCGAGGGATGAGGCTTCGTAGGTAACGCCCTCCATCAGGTCACCGTCTGAGCACAACACATAGGTGTGATGGTCGATGATTTCGTGACCTGGCTTGTTGTAAGTCGCGGCGAACCACTTCTCGGCAATCGCCATGCCGACGGCGTGAGCAAATCCCTGGCCAAGCGGGCCAGTGGTGACTTCGACTCCTGCGGTGTGATGATATTCCGGGTGCCCCGGCGTCCGGCTGTTCAACTGGCGGAAGTTCTGGAGGTCTTCGAGTGTGAGGTCGTAGCCCGTGAGGTGGAGCAAGCTGTAGATCAGCATTGAACCGTGGCCGGCGCTGAGCACAAATCGGTCGCGGTCGAACCAATGCGGATTCTTCGGACTGTGCTTCAAGTGACGTGACCACAACGCATATGCAAACGCTGCCGCCCCCATTGGGAGTCCGGGGTGACCGCTGTTCGCTTTCTGAACTCCATCCATAGAGAGTCCGCGAATTGTGTTCACGCAGAGTAGATCGAGGGTTGCAGCATCGGTCGGCACGTCTTTAGCGTACCGCGAATTGAGAACGATTCCCGGTCCTCAGGTAGTCTTCTGATCGTGCGCCTTGCCTTTCTAGCATCCGTTTTGCTCGCCCTCCCAGTCCTCGGATTTGGTCAGAAGCGAGATGGCAATTATCAAGCTCAGAACGGGACGAAGGCCCCTTGGACAGTCAATTCTGCCCATGCCCTCGTCTGGGGCAACGCTCCGTACCTGCCGGTTGGACTCGCGATCGACGGCAGCCTCGACCAGCTTGAAGCGGCAAAGGCGGCTGGAGTGAGGGATCTGCTCGTCGACATTCCTGCGAATGGAATGAGCTGGGACCGAGTATTCAAAGCGCTGAACGACTCTGGGATGCGCTTTGGCATTCGCCTCGATAGCCTTGCGCCCATGGCAAAAGGCTTCATCGTCGAGCCACAGTCCTATCGCGTTTCCGGCGTAATCGGCCCTCGCGAGCTTGATCTTGAGATGCCCGGTGCGAAGTCTGCGCTCGTCGTGACTGCAGTCCGGAGAGATGGTTCGATTCAGTCAAGTGTTCGGGTGCCAGTTACAAATGGCCGCATGAAGTATCTCGTGAAGCCGCTCTCTGAGTTGGAACACGTAGTTTTGATCTACCCGGAGTCGATAAGCCTAGAACAGGTTGATTATTGGGAGGAGCTTGATGCTCATCGGGATGAATTGCTCGCATCACTATCTCGACGACCTCCTGGTGCTGGCCTCAGATTCTTGGTGAACCCGCTTGGGAAGACAATGACTTTGCCCGGCAGAGATGTCCACTTTGTCCCATCGAGCCCAACATTCCGGAAGGAGCTGCGAGGGGCGCTTGAGCGCAAATATAAGAGCATCGAGACCGCACAGCGAGTGTGGTCGATGAGCTATTCGGGCATAGAATCGTGGGATGTCCTCTCTCGGTTGGTCCCCCTTTGGTACGGCTCCCGTGGTGTCGGGCAGCTTTGGGATCCGGAGACGAACAAACTCTACATTGTCGACCAACGAAAATCGACCGCTTGGGAGGACATTGCCGAAGTCATTACAAGCTCTGGCGCACGAAGATTTCAGCGGCTGGTCTCAGCGATTCGGTCGGTCGCCGACGTGCCCGTAATTCAGGAATGGCAGGGCTGGGCAGCGCCATACGAGACTCCATTCCCCTCGGTGGACGGCATCGGCATGCGCTCGGTTGGAGTCAAGCCCAACGAAATTATTGACTCAGCCTGCAGAGCTACCAGTTCGATTTCACGGTGGAGTACTCGTGGGCTCTTGCTCGCGACCGACATCCAGCTTGGAGGCACCGCAGAGAGCGAAAAACAGGGATTGGCGGTCATCGATGACCTCTTCCAGATGGGCGCAAAGGGTGCTTTTGTCAAAACTCAGTCGCCGACTTTGATGAAATTGTTGGCGCAAGAGAGCACCAAGCGGGCAGCGGATCCTGCCTCAGCCGAGCTAAAGACGGAAGCCGTCTTCTATCCGGAGAACGCAAACAATCCGGCTACGGCGCAGCGACTTCCTGGTTCTCGCTGGTGGCTTCCGACTCCTTCTGACGGAAATCGGCTTGATCTAGGCTCGCTGTTCAAGGGTTACCGGATCAAGATCGGTGGACTAGACCAATACGCCCTTTGGGCAGTGCGCCCCGCACGATACCGAATTCGAACGAATGAGGGAAAGAATCTACGGTTCCAGACTCTTGACGGAAGTGATCCAAAGCCGGTGGTTGGCAAGGGTTATGTTGACGTCGACTTCAGCGATGTTCCTACCGTCATCATCGGCGCCACCGAGCTTCCCGTGCCAGAGATTTGCTACATAGAAACCATTACGCAGTTTGATATTCTGCTGCGCGAGGCAGAGTTGAAGTCGCGGGACATCATCGAAGAGCGAATCTTCTTCAAGGATGGTGTGCAGGCATTTGATCGACAACCTGGGTCAGCTTTCCCCCTCCTTCGTCAAATGGTCCAGAAGGTTTCGGTCAAGATGGGGCCCTACACTTGGGTCGAAGCTGAATCCGCGAAAGAGCATAATTGGAGCGACATCGCCCGAATTGCGGGATGCAGCGGAGAGGGTTCTCTGGTGCTCCGCACTCCCCTCGGTCCACCCGCGACTGGCTACGTGGCGAACTACCCCCTTATGGTGCGAAGCGGTTCGGACCAGGAAGTTTGGATCGCAGCGAAAATTCCGGTTGAACGGAGAGCCGATGTCGTGGTGATTGTCGGCGGCCAGCCTCTGAGAATAACCTCGGAGCCGATTGGCCTCTACGGCAATGGGTTCGGATGGTACAAATTAGGCACGACGCGTCTTGCCGGCGGCCAGAGCTCTATGCGCGTAGAAATCGCGGCCAGCAACAATCAGGAGATCGCGCTTGACGTGATCCTTCTGACACCGAGACCTTTCAAGCCCGATGCCACAAGGGTGCCGGATGCCTACGACTATCCCCAAATCCAAATCCCAACCAAGCCTAAAGGCAAGGGCAAAGGCTAGAAAGAGAAGGTCCCGCTGGTATTCAAGCCAGCGGGGCTAAATCGAGTTTAGGAACGCCGCTTCCTCTTCCAGGCTCCATCCTGCCTTCAAGGCCTGCCGTGCGCCGGTTTCCGCAAGAATATCTCGGAGTGTTTGTTCGAGCGGCAAGTTTGTAAGCCCGTGAGCCTTCGCCCTGCTGGCATCAACGCTGAAGATTCCGTCGGAGCTTCCGTCGCTGCGTACGGTTCCGGGCCAGCGTGGATTTGCCGCTTCTTCCTGTTCGGTGGTCAGCGTTATAAATTCTGTCTCCGCAGCGGTGACAACCTTACAAGCCTCAAGCAGACCTCCGAGGGTGGTGGGCTCACCGGGTCCAACTCCATTTACTGTGTCTTGGATCTTCCCTTCAACAAATAATCGGACGAGCCGGGCAAGGTCTCGGGCGTCTATGCCCTGCACCGGCTGATCGAGTCTTGCTGGGACGGCCATCCTGCCGCCTTTACTCACTCGCCAGGGCCAATAGCTCAATCGGTCTGTGTGATCATAAGGCCCAACGACAAGCCCTGGTCGAACGATTCCGTAAGCCGGGAATTCTTCCCGAACGACATTCTCACACATCACCTTCAACGGCCCATAGTTTTCGCCGTTGATCGGGCAGCTGTCGGGATCAGTTATTCCATCGGTGGCAAAAACGGGAGAATCTTCGTTGATCGAGTCCACATCGTATTCGCTGTAGATTGAGATTGTTGAAATGAACAGATAGTAGGGCTTCGTCGCAAGGGCATCGGCGATTCGCTTAACTTGGCCCGGTCGGTAGCCCGAGCAGTCTACGATCGCGTCCAGACTCAGTTCATCGAGACTTGGAATCACCTCATCGCGGTTGGCAGTGACATGACTCAGATCCGGAAAATGCTCCGTTCCCGTCTTCCCTCGGTTTAGTAGGGTGACGTCATGTCCAGCCGCCAACAGAGCCTCGACTATTCTCCGACCAACAAATTGAGTGCCACCCAAGACAAGAACCTTCATGAGAGAAAGGCTACCCCCTTGTGATCGAATGGCAACTTGACCTATGCTGAAAGCTCATGGGTGTCCTACTCGCCTTCCTCTGCCTCCTTCCGCAAGCCCGAACAGTTGCAACAAATGAATACGATTCCATGCGGTGGAGGTGTATCGGCCCTCATCGCGGAGGTCGCACAGTCGGCGCGGCAGGGATTCCGGGCAAGCCTAACACCTTCTTCATCGGAGTGAATAACGGCGGGGTATGGAAAACGACCGATGCCGGGCGAGTTTGGAAGCCTATATTTGACGACCA
>JBBRHU010000087.1:0-10424 GCA_038222255.1 Fimbriimonadales bacterium
TCCACCCCGATTCGCCAACCAACCGGTATCGAAGGTTCAGGTCGCCGAGATGATAGAAACCGTTCGCAGATCGCTCTTTGAGCTTGTCTTGCGGGAGGTAGTCGAACCCGCTTTCCTTCGGATACCTGAGGCTCACCAGCGTACCGAGGGAGCCGAGCGTTGTGACTCCAAATTTGCTCCCGACTAGTTCGCGGCTCAGGCCTTGCTGGTTGAAATCTTTGGGTGGATCACCGGGCACAAACTGTGCACAGGCTACATTCACCGCCGTAGCCGCCACCAAAAACCCCAAAACTCGTCCCCAACCCATCGCCAGGAGCATACTACGGATCGATTGCGCTGAAGACTCCTGTTTCGAGGAACCTGCTCAGCCGGTTCATGGCCTTGGGAGTGTACGCCCGCACCCGATCAGCCATTTTCTTGTTCGTGTTTGCGTGAAACCAATTAAGCAGGAGAGCTTGTCGGCCAGCAATGAGCGATTCAAGCTCGGAACTCGACACCCTCATGTCGCTGTCGTAGTGATCCCAGAAGACAGCTTCAAGTTCCTTGTGGAGTGGATGACCCCTAAGATTGTAAAAGCTGATCGCGACATCCATTTCCGGCCAGGCGAACTGACAATCATCGAAATCAAAAATTGCGAGTTGACCGTTTAGATATTTAAGGTTGTAAAAGTGAAGATCGAAGTGGATGAGGATCGGCGCAAAGGCTTTGAGCTTGTCCAATGCCGCATTTGATCTGTTTACGACCTCTGAGAAGACTTCGCGCTCAGCTTCTCCAAGACGGTACGGCGCGCCCCAAAGGGTGTCATTCAACGTTGGAAGGGCGGCATTTGGAGAGAGCCTGAACGTCTTGGAGTGAGTGTGAAGCACCTTCATCGCTTTAGCCAGCTCGGCCATCACTTGACTGCCGGCATCATTCCCCACGTCTTTCCCGTCGAGCCAGTCGTAAACGACAGCAGCGTATTTCCCCAGCTTAGTCGTGAAACGGCCATCCTTCAGCGCAATTGGGCTCGGCACAATCAGATCGGTGTCGTGTCGAAGCGCTTGCACCCATTCGATCTCTGCCTGAAGACCCAACTCGTCGTGTTCGGAATGGGTGTTCACCCTCAACGCAAACTTTCTTCCAGTCGGCGATTGGATGGTGTAGGTGTGGTTGAACGAGCCACTCAGGAACCTGATCTTGCTTCCCTCAAGCCCGTACTCGCGAAGCAACCCTTCTTTCTTGTCTGGAGAAAACCTCACACGTATAGAACGTAGATTGGACCACTTTCGATTCCTGCTCAGACACGGCAAATTCACCTAGTCGCAGAATCCAATTCGCTGGAAGAATCCAAGGGACCCTGACGGCCCGCAGGTCCGAAAATGATTCTTTCACGTAGCGTCGAAACAGCCAACGAGCTCGTAAAGCGATTTGCTTATCCGCAGATCAACCTCCATGGCGCTCCAGAACTCTGGCTGCCCGAAGAAAGGGACTTTGAGATTGCGCACTTCAACGTTCGGGACTTTCCTGAACACTCCGGGCTGTCACCTGCTGCACGGAGGCTCGCAGCGCTCATTGAAGTCGCCGATCCGGAGGTAACCCTAGCCGGATTCAAGTCGATCGCGGAGTGTTTGGAGTTGGGCCAGCTTCTTCGTGAAGGCACGGCCTTGCTCTACGGTCTGCAAGCGGCCGCCATATATTGGCTCCGACAGGACATCGCCGTCGCGCTTATTGCGAGTTGTACACGGCTTCGATGCCCATTCGACTTCGATTGCCACCTACCCTACGTGGCAGGGAGAGCGAACACAGATCAGCTCTTGACGATTCAACTCAACGGGCTCCCGACTGCGAACGCGCAACGGATTTGGGAACTCTTGGACGCCCATCCCCTTTGGTCGGTCGAACTCAGTCTCGCCGTCTTGGAGTGGCTAAAGACGGGGCCAACAACCCTCCGTTGCTTTCCTTGGAGTTACCAGGGGAACGCAATTGTTGAGCACATCCATCCGACCTGCGTCGAGGCTGCTCTTCAGTTGTTTATGGTAATGCCCTCGCAAGACACTACCGTCCGAAGGTGGACGAACGCCTTGCGAGAGCGACTTCGGTAGAGGCTAACCGCCGCCCATCTTCGAAGGATCAAACGTCTTGCCGTCCATTTTCATGTCTGATTTTGTCCAGGTCATGCTTGAGACCTTCCAGACTTTGCCCTCTTTCACATAGGTCGAAGTGGACTCACCGTCCATTGTGAACTTGTGCGCCTTCTTGTCTGGTCCCATCATCGTTCCCTCTGATCTGTGAACGGTCCAAACGGTTCCCTTGCCCCCTTTCTCCTCAACCTTTTTGACTACTGTGGTGGAAGATTTCATCTTCTTGATGCTTGCAAGGCCAGTTTTCATTGTCGCCACCATTTCGTCGTAGCCTGTGCTCCGCCCATATTCGGTGTGCTTGAAGTCCTTGGTGCAGTAGGGCTTTGTTGCGGCGACGAAAGCCTTCACATCAAGCTTCACAATGGCCGCGTTGACCTTTTTGTTCATTGCTTCGACGGTTGATTTCAGGGAATCTGCGTTTGCCACACAGACAGTCGCCCCTAACATCGCGAGAAATGCAAATTTGCGCATAAACGTATTATCGTTCTCTATCCAAAAAATTGCAATAAAGGGCAACTACCGAACTCTGGCGATCATGAACCCATCGTAACCCTTGCTACCCACGGTTTGAATGGCCGTCGCCTCCACGCGCGGATCCTTGTTCACAATTTCAATCAGCTTTTGAACCCCGATCACTCCTTCGTCAACGTTGTTCGGATCAACGACGCCACCATTTCTGACCACGTTATCCACGATAATCAGCGTCCCCGGTCGGGAAAGCCGGAGTGCCCAGTCGTAATAGACCGGGTTGCTTGGCTTGTCGGCGTCAACAAAGATCATGTCAAACACTTGACCCTCTAGGGTCGCAAGAGATTCGGCAGCCGGGCCGACGATGATTTCTACTTGATCGCCAACCCCCGCCCGATCCACGTTCGTACGTGCCACGGCGGCGTGGTGAGGTTCGAGTTCGAGAGTGATAAGTTTGCCGTCCACCGGTAAAGCTCGTGCGAGCCAAATTGTGCTGTAACCGCCCAACGTTCCAACCTCTAGGATGCGCTTGGCACCTTGAATCTGGGCAAAAAGATAGAGCATTTTCCCCTGATTTGGAGCCACATTGATCTGCGGCAAACCCTGGTCTGTGCTCTCTCGAAGGGCCAGGTGCAGCGGCTCATCTTGAGGGACGAGTGAGGCTACAAGGTAGGAATCTACGGCATCCCAAGTTTCTTTCATTTTCTACCCTTTCGAATTGCTTCTGACATTGAAGTGAGCTGAGCGAGCGACATAATCGGCGCCCGAGATCGCGCAGGTTGAGGAGGACGGTTGTGCATCGCCCCAGGCATCGCGTAGAAGAACGTCACAGCCGAGTAGCCAAGCAGGTTCCACTTGTTTCGGATGTCTGTCCCGAACGAGGACTCCATGTCAAATCTTAGCCGCTGTCGGAACGGAATCGCATCGAGACCTCTGTGCCGAGTTAAGATGTTGAATCCCTGGGTGTGACCATCCAGGCCACCTACCTTCACATTTGCCAGAAATGGGTGTGAGAATTCGTCTTGAACTTCTGGCAAAACTCCACCTGCCCAACCGTAGTAGTCCTCGGTCCCCGTTCCGAAGTGAGTTGGGAATCCCTTTTCCCAGGCACCGTCAACATAGATCTTCTCATCGCCTTCACCCCACCAGGTGTCTTTCTGCGGATTGAGGACCGTCCACGCGTCTCCAACATAGACGCCCTTGCCCCAAATATCGATGTAATTCCAATCTGAGAACGGAGCTCCGGGCACGACCTCGTCTGGCCGCCACCTCGCGTAGAAATGCATCGAGGCGGGAGTCCACTGCAAAGTTTTGCTTATGACACTCGCTTCCGCATTTACTGGAGTATCACCAGTATTCAACAGCTTCACCGTCGCTGATTTAGCAAAAGGCATCACCCAGCGCACAGTCATCTGACCATCAGGAGTCACCGTTCTCGCCATCGTGCTAAATGGGTGAATGGCATCGGCGGAACAGAAGAAATCGCCAATGGGGCACCAGACCGATTCCTTTCCATCGAAGGTGATCGAGAGCACTGTGCTTCGAAGCTGACGTGGATTCGTGGCTACATCTGGAAGTCGGAAGGACATCTCAGTGACCTGGCCGCCACGCTTAATTTCGCGAACAACTCTCGATTTCCCCGGCTCAATCGTGAAGTTTGCCGTGAGTTTTGGAGTCGACCTAGCCGCGGTGAGCTGCTGACCAGCCTCTGCGAGAGGTGCTGGTTTCTCTGAGACTGGAGCACCGGGCCGGTAGGTTCGGTAATTGATGAGATAGTAGAACGGCTTGTCCGTCATCGTCACCTTGATGCTCTTCGCGAACATGATCGGGAGGTAGAGGTTGCCAGCTCGGGCAGATGGTGAGGCGAACGGCGGCTTGATCGATCCCTCGCCCCGAACGAGTTTGATCAGCGACTCATCAATGGATGCCGTGTTGCTCCCGTTCAGGTAAATCCGCACGTTTGGGCCGACCCTATTGTTGAAGTCGTAATAGAAGAAAGGCGTCCATATCTTTGTGATCGCACCCGGCCCCTTGTGCTCCATAATCACCCATTCCGGTTTGCCGTTGATCTTGCCTTCCCGTATGAATCCTGTGCCGTCGCCGTCCGCAAACCATCCGGGCTTCCCTCTCTGCGTGGACTCTCGGTTGTAGGACGAAGCCTGCCGCGAATCGTATTCAAAATCGGACCAGCGGCTCAAGCTTTCAAGCGAAACCATTTCGCTCAAGAGCGAGGATTGGGTAATCACCGGGACGTTTTGGGCGAGGCAGAGCGGGGCAAGCAGCATCAAAGTAGCTAGAGTATAAGCGCTTATCTTGGCCGCTTCACCACGTACCGCAAAAAGGAGCCCAGCCCGGCGAACTTGAATGACGGATCGACATATTTTTCGATCACATAGAACATGAAGTAGTACCACCGGCAGAACGCCCAGAGGCTAATCGCTAGCAGAAGAACAATTTGCCACGAGAATGCAAGAGCGAGGAGTGCCCCACCAGACATCAGTCCGAGCAGAAGAAAGAGCCACCCTTTCCACATGATCGCTCTCGAACTTTCAAGGTCGTCAGTGAGCCGCACACTACACAGGACGGTCCCGCAGCGAGGTTGGGTTCAGCTTTGACGGTGATCCAAGTGCGTGCTCCTCATAACTCGGTAACGATTAGAGGAAACTCGCGCGTAGTTGTTTGTCGTGCTATTTCTACTTGCCGCCGCCACTGTCCATCAAACTGCGATCCCGAAAATCCTTACGCTGGACGACCTTGATCGCTCGGTTGGGCTTTCGACTCCAGAAATTTCGCCGGATGGAACTCAGGTCGCAATGATCGTTGCACATCCCAAACCTGCCGAAAACCGGTCTGAGGCCGAGATTGTGTTGATCAATCTAAGTTCTGGTGCTCAGCGCGTTCTGACGTATGACCGAAAGGGTCTGGCCTCGCCTAAGTGGTCTCCAACGGGCGATCGGCTGGCGTTTTTGGCTGCGGCAAACGGCATCGAACAGTTATACGTGATGTCGATGAATGGGGGAGATGCCAAGTGCATCACAAGCGCAAAGGGTGGAGTGCAACAGTTCGCGTGGAGGCCGGATGGAGCGGCAGTCGCGTTTGCCGCGCAGGAGGACACTCCTGAGAAGAAGGGATTAGACAAGTTTAACGACATCTTTGAGGTTGGCGACAACGACTTCCTCCAACGCGAGGCTCCGGTGCCCACGCACCTCTGGTTGGTGGACGCGGAGGGCAAGAGCGCTGCAAGATTGACGTCTGGAACCTGGACCCTTCCCACGAGCTTTCCTCCTGGGCCGCCATCCTCGCCCATTTCGTGGACGCCCGACGGGAAATCGATTGCGATTGTCCGCCAACAGGATCCTCATTCGGGTGCCGCAGAAGTTCAAGCGGTTCAGATCCTCGACGTCGCGACCAAGAAGATGGTGCCGCTGACTAAAAAACTAACCTTGGAGGGCTATCCTCAAATCTCTCCCGACGGATCTCAGGTTGCCTACCTCTATCCTCGTGATGGAGACTGGAATCAAAACACCGAAGTTTCTCTTGCTCCAATTTCCGGGGGAGAAGGTCGATCCATTTCGAGCAAATTGGATCGTTGCCTCTACCGTGCGCAATGGATGCCAGACAGCAAGTCCTTGTTAGTCGCGGGCAACGACACGACGCAGGTGGGCTACTGGATCCAGCCGACCTCGGGTGCTCCTAAGCGGCTGGACTTGGGAAGGGTCTCACCCGCTCACGGTTACTGGCCGCAGTTTTCCATCGCTAAGACCGGGAAGATTGCCTTCCTCGCAAGCGAGCCCGACCGTCCGAACGAGCTCTACACCGTTCAACCGGGCAAGGCGCCAGTTCGAGTGACCGACTTCAACCACGACCTTGACCACCGCAAGTTAGGTGAAACCCGAGTCGTTCAATGGAAGTCCGGCAACTTCGATCTGAACGGAATCATCACGTTGCCGCCGGACTTCGATTCAACTAAGAAATATCCACTGTTGTTATCCATCCACGGTGGCCCGAACTCGGCTTCACTCATGAACTTCAGCTCGATTCCGAGCATCATGGCGAGCCACGGATACATCGTGTTTCAACCGAACTATCGCGGCAGCGATAACCTGGGCAACGCGATCTACCGAGCCATTGAGCATGACGCTGGTGATGGACCGGGTAAAGACGTGATGGCTGGAATTGCCGAGGTCGGGAAACTCCCCTATGTAGACTCCACAAAGATTGCGACAACCGGATGGTCGTACGGCGGCTACATGACCAGCTGGCTCATTGGCCACTACAGTGGATTTGCCTGCGCTGTCGCTGGAGCCCCAGTGACCGACTTTGTCGATTCGTACAACCTCTCCGATGGAAACACGCTATGGCGCGCATGGTTCGGCCGCTCGCCTTACGTTGGCGATGCCATCAAAGAGTACCGAGCCAACTCGCCGATCACTTACGTGGCGAACATCAAGACCCCAACCCTAATTATGTGCGACGTCGGCGACTTCCGAGTCCCGATCACTCAGTCTTACGCCTTGTACCATGCGCTGAAAGACAACGGTCAAACCACAAAATTCCTCGCCATCCCCGTCAACGGCCACTTCCCCGGCGACCGTGTGAGGACGAAGCTGGTGTACACCCATTGGATGAACTGGGTAGATGCATATTTGGGAGGCAAGACGCCGACCGAAAAGTAGGCAGTTTTGAGATATCCTAGCCACGAATGGCGGATGCCAGCGATTTAGAACTTTTGAAGCTAGAGATGGAGACGCTGTGGGGCGCGGATGCGTTTGGCCGAGAGCTACGTCCGCGACCCCTCGTTGCCGTCGCGGTCGCCGGTGCATGCCGTTCGGTGTCCTTCAACTCTTACTTATCACCTGACCTCCGAAGTATTGAGGTCGAGCAGGATCTGCTTTGCCACGACCCAGGCAACTTATCAACGTATTCCCAGACGTTCGCGCAGTGCGGACCGACCATCCTTCGCGGCTGTCTCAGCTTCGTTTTTGAAGGAATTTCATTGCCCACCTATTCTCAAACGGCGATGAGCGTGCTGACCTCGGGCAACGGAGACCTAACGACATTGCGAATTGGGCGGCCAGATTCCTGGGGCGACGAGGATGAGTGGGCCGGGCTCTTGGACGGCCAGTTCGGGCCGTGGGCGGTCGGGTTGGTAGCTGACCGAATCGTTTCAGTTTGCTACACGCCGGTGGCCTCCTCTGTCGCTGCCGAAACTGGCCTCTGGACTCAACCCGAGGAAAGAGGTCACGGTTACGGAGGAATTGTCACCTTGGAGTGGGCACGAGTCGCTGCACCGCACTTCGAGACTCTCTTTTACAGCACAAGCTTCGAGAACGTGGCATCACAGGCAGTTGCACGAAAGCTAAGACTGAGGCCGATTGGCTACATCTGGCAACTTCACCTCGGACCCTAGGATGGAGCAGCTCGTCGAACTAACGTTGAATCGGACCGAAGCTTGAGTCAACATTGCGATTCGTTAGATCCGCACGAGGGCGCGGCGAAAGAATTCGATCGCGCGAAGCGATATCCCGAATGCGGTTAGTGTTGGCTGCACAATACACCGCTCGGACCTTCAGCTAAACGGACTGCAGTCTCAAACGACTACCTTAGCAGTAACTTCAACGGCCCGGGGTCCCTCGCAAAACCACTTGGTTATTAGCCAAATCAACCCAGCGGATGGGGTCTCAGAAATCGTACCGTGATCCGCAGCAGGATTGGTGGAGAGGGCAAATTAGACTCACCGAGATTGGCGTGCTGGTCTCGATTTGTGCATCCCTTCATCCCTGGGGGATCGGAAGAAGTGCCGCTTCGAGGAAGTTGATCTTATCGAGTGCAGTAACGCTGAAGAGGTGGCGAAGCGCGTACGGAGAAATTTGGCTGCCCAACATGGATTCGAACCACGATTAACAGGGCCAGAACCTGTCGTCCTGCCATTAGACGATTGGGCAACGCAGCCTGTTTATGATACTCAATTGCTCCGGCACACGTCTAGTCCGGGTTCTGGGTCGGGGGAATCCCGACCCAGTGGGTGGCTACTTGGCGCTTTCTAGGGCGCTGTCTGCGGCTCGTTTGATGCGATCTCCGCGTGATGGGATCTTGGCGGCTTTTGCGAAAAGGGCTTTGTTCCCCTTCGCATCCCACTCCGCCAGTGCTCGGATCGCGTTGACCACGGCGGTGATTCCGCCGGTCGGCGTGATCTTGGATTGCATGAGCTTGATCGCCTCTTCGGTCTTCGGCAGTCGAGCGAGACCAGCAAGGCCTTCTGCCTGAAGGTTGATGTTTGGGTGAGTAGCCATCATGGAGAAGAAGGTGCGCAGAACGGGCTTCTCTAGCGAGATGAAGCCGTTGATCGAGCGGATCGCGGGGAACATCTGCCGATCTTTTTGGATCATGGCAGCGATCATCGTCAGCTCAGAATCCGTGGGATTGTCTCGAAGAAGTCGGCGGAGAGCTTCATTCTTGTCCACAGAGCAAGGTGCCATCAGGACGATGGGCAACAGTTCTTCTCGCTTCCAAGTGAACCGGGCTTCCTTCAGCAAGTCGTGATCTGGGTCAAGAATCACGGCAGATGGCGCCTTTCCGGCTGGGATCTCGATTGTTTGTGTGGCACCGTTGAGGGTCACGGGAACGCGAATCAATCCGCCAGCAGTGATGTAGCCGACCTTGGTTGGAATCTTGTAGATCGGAATTCCAGTCGTTGTGTTCTGCTTCTGCTCAACCTTGAGGATGATCTTCCCTTCTTCGTAGGTCCAGTTGTAATCAAGAATGGGGTGTCCCGGCTTCTCGATCCACTGCACCCAGAACTCGTCAACGTTGATGCCGCTTCCGTCTGTCATTGCCTGGCGAAGGTTTGCGCTTTCGACGGGCTGGTGTCGGTTGAGGGTCAAATATCGGTTGAGCCCCTTAAAGAAGGCCTCATCCCCGATCCAGCGTCGGAGCATGTGCAACACGGTTCCACCCTTTGGATAGGTGTGGCTGTCGAACATCTGTTCCTGGTCAGGATAGTTCTTGGTTGAGATCGGTCTGGTGTACCGGCGTGCCTCGCCCAGATAAGCTTGGATGCCGCCGTTGACCTCTTCATCGTAGGCGTTCTTTCCACGGCTGTGCTCGAAGTACATGTATTCCATGTAGGTAGCAAAGCTTTCGTTCAGCCAGGCATCGCCCCAGCTCTTGCAGGTGACCAAGTCACCGAACCACTGGTGTCCAAGCTCGTGGGAGTTCAGGCTCGCCATGTTTCGGAAGCCTTCGCGGGCATCCGTCAGACCGAACTCACCCAGCGTGGTCGCGCTGACGTTCTCCATGCCGCCAGGAAAATCGAAGGTGGCGTTCTGAGCGTATTTGCGCCAGGCATACTTCACTCCAAGACGATTGGAGTAGAACTCCAACATGTCCTTGGTGTCTCCAAACGAGTCGTCGATGAGATTGCCTTTCCCTTTGGGCACCGTGTAAATCAGCTGGACATCTCGCCACTTGTCGTACTTCACATCCATCGGCCCAGCGACAATCGACATGAGATAGGTCGCGTGAGGCTGGTCTTGCTTCCAAGCGAATGTCTTCCGCTTCTTGTCAGAGCTCAGGGTCGTGGTCTGTAGGAGGCCATTGCTGATCGCTGTCCATGCTGCCGGCACCGTTACAGTCACCGCAGTCGTGGCGAAGTCGTTCGGATAGTCCCAGGTGACGCACCAATCGCTGTTGGTCATTGTCTCACCCTGGGTCCAGAATCCGACCTTGTCAGGAAGAGCCTTTGTAGCGGTGTGCCAGTGAAAACCGTCACCCATCATATTTCGGCCGCCACCCTTACCGCCGATGTAAGTTGTGACTACAGTAGCAAGGTTGCCT
>JBBRHU010000088.1:0-10423 GCA_038222255.1 Fimbriimonadales bacterium
GTCGTAGTTGATAACGTGCGTGACGTTTTCGATGTCGAGGCCACGAGCGGCAACATCGGTGGCGACCAAGAGGTCGGCAAGGCCTTCACGGAATCGGCGGAGCACTCGCTCTCGCTCGGCTTGGCTCATGTCGCCGTGGATCGGTTCGGCGTTGTAGCCGCGAAGCTGAAGTGACTCGCTGAGATCTGCAGTCTCTTGTCGTGTGCGGCAGAAGACGATTGTCGAACCCGGAGTCTCCATGTCCAGAACTCGGGCAAGTGCTTCTTGCTTCTTGCCAGGAGGGACTTCGTAGTAAGTCTGGTTCGTGGTCTCAAGCGTTCGCTGTTTGGCAACAATCTCGATATGCTGCGGATTTCGGAGGAACTTGTTCGTGATCGACAAGACTCGCGAAGGCATCGTTGCCGAGAAGAACGCAAGCTGTCGACTATCTGGCAACTCCGAAAGGATTGCTTCCATGTCTTCGGCAAAGCCCATAGCCATCATCTCGTCGGCTTCGTCAAGGACGCAGAACTTGACGTTTTCAAGGTGGAGCGAACCCCGTCTCAAGTGGTCGAGGACACGGCCTGGGGTACCGACCACGATCTGGGCACCAGCCTTCAAGGCTCGGAACTGTCGATCAATCGGCTGTCCACCATAAACGGGGACCACTCGGAGTCCGCCATATTTGGCAAAATCGTGAATGCCCTTCGCTACCTGGACCGCGAGTTCGCGAGTTGGCGCAAGAATCAGGGCTTGAGTGCGGTAGTCGGACGCGTCCATCTTTTCGATGAGCGGCAGTCCAAACGCAGCGGTCTTTCCGGTGCCGGTTTGAGCGAGTCCAACAAGGTCACAACCCGTCAGAAGCACGGGAATGGCCATCGCTTGGATCGGGGTCGGAGTTTCAAATCCGAGTTCGGTGATGGCTTTAAGGGTGCTGTCGAGCAACCCTAGTTCGGCAAATGTTGTTTCTACGATAACGGTTGGTTCCGGTTCTGGGATCGGGGCAAACTTCGGCTTGTCACGTTTTGGCTTTGCGCCGTTGGCATCCCAAGGAGCCTTGTGAGATTTGGCATCACCCGTGAATGAGGGCTTCTTTCGTTTCGGCGGTACTGCGCCGATATCTTTCTTTTTTGGCATGTTTTCCTTTGGTTGATCCCCCACAAACTGAACCCACCACCATGCACCCCAACGCCTGTTCTTTCAGGCACAAAAAAGCAAATCGCGTGACCAATGAGTTAACTGGTTCTTCCCAGCTCCTAGAGGGGAGCTTGAACCCGTTCTTAGAGGAGTGCCGATATTCTCGGCAACAACGCGAATAGTTTACCGCTTTGGTGCGACGCTAGTCGGGACGCTCTAAAGATTAAGAATCTTCGCTGCCATCTCCATATCCTTATCGCCTCGGCCACTCATGTTCACTAGCACTCGGGTACCTGCTGGGATCAAATCCCGGTTCCACAACGGTGCGAAAGCGTGTGCGGATTCAAAGGCAGGAATGAGACCTTCATGTCGGGCGACCCACTGGAACGCCTTGAGCGCGTCGTCGTCATCTACTGCGACGTAATCTACCCGGCCAAGATCCTTTAGGAAGCTGTGCTCTGCTCCGACGCCCGGGTAGTCAAGTCCAGCCGAGACTGAGTGCGTCCCCATCACCTGCCCATCTTCGTCTTGCATCATGTAGCTCATCGAGCCATGAAGTACGCCTGGTGTGCCTGCAGAGAGCGGAGCCGCATGTTTGCCGGTTGAGATGCCATAACCGCCTGCTTCGACGCCAAGGAGTTTTACTTCATCGTCATTCAAGAAGCCACTAAAGAAACCAATCGCGTTTGATCCACCTCCGACACAGGCAATGCCGAGATCTGGGAGTCGACCGTATCGCTCGATATATTGCGCTCTGGATTCGTCGCCGATCACGCGCTGGAATTCACGAACCATGTACGGATAAGGGTGTGGGCCGGCCGCGGTTCCGATGATGTAATGCGTATCTGCAACGTTGGTGACCCAGTCACGCATCGCCTCGTTCAAGGCGTCCTTCAGCGTCTTCGTCCCGCTCGAAACCGGGTTGACTTTGGCCCCGAGAAGTTTCATTCGGAAAACATTGAGCCGCTGCCGCTCGGTGTCCTCGACACCCATATAGACTTCGCACTCGAGACCGAACAGGGCGCAGACGGTGGCCGTGGCTACCCCATGTTGACCTGCCCCGGTCTCGGCAATAATGCGCTTCTTGCCCATGCGGCGAGCAAGTAGCACCTGGCCAAGGGCATTGTTGATCTTGTGCGCGCCCGTGTGGTTGAGGTCTTCGCGCTTGATGACGACGTGGAGACCGGTTTCCTCGCTCAGACGTCGAGCCTCGGTGATCGGGGTCGGTCGCCCGACATACTCAGCTAGATATTGCTGGAACTCGGCACGAAACTCAGGTTCGGACCACGCCTTCTCAAACTCGGCATCAAGTTCTTCCAAGGCGGGCATGAGCGTTTCGGGAACATAACGTCCACCGTAGGCTCCAAAACGACCACGAGCATCAGGCTTTGCTTGCATTAAGGCTGAGCATACACGCTCTCAGGCTCACCACCGGGTCTTAGTCTTAGGAGTGACGGGGACCGGAATATTCTTGTCTGCCCACATTCTAAAGCCGACCACACCCGCTACTGCTACCAAGAGCACCGTTAGGCCAACAAGGAATGACTTGACTGGCGATCCCTTTGCACCCTTAAGCGCTTCCTCGGCGACCTTCAGATTTTCCTTAGCATTTGGGTCTGCGAGTTGGTTATCCGACGTTCGGAGATCTCTAGCCGCCTCTGAACTCGGAGCGGTGCCGTCCACTTTTGCAGACGACTCAACAATTTGGACCTTTCCTACTTCGCCCTGAACTCCATTGAATCTCTGTTGAGCCGCAAGCTGCTCTTGTGTTTGTTCAGGCACCGGAGGCGGGGTCGGTCTGGGATCTGGAATCGGGGCTGGGCAAAGTCCAACCACCACGCCAAAGGCGATCCAAACATAGATGGCACGGTAGATCTTCTTCATTGTTGGTACGTAAATCCTCGGTCGCGCCAGGCGCTGCGTAAAAGTGTTGGGCTACGCGGAAGGTTGATATCGATCAGCGGCTGAGACGAAATACCACGTTCCTTGATCCGGTTGTCGTAGTTAAGATACATCGGTGTACTCCACACCACCATCGCCTCGTCACGACTGATAATCGAGCCGTTGAACTTCACACCCGTTCCAGCGGCACCGATGTTTCCTCCCCCGACGAAGTTTGTGTAGAGAACGGCATCAATCTGGTTCACAGACTCTGCGACGCTTCGCATCGTGCTGTCGCCAAGTACCGACTTGTATTTTAATGTTCCAGAAGAGTCGGTGTCGAGAGCGTTAAAGGGAGCAACCCAGTTGCCATTATCATCATATCGGCCCTTTGTGAAGGGTGGCGTCATGTACTGAAGCGGCGAAGAATTAGTGAAACTGGTGGTGTCGCCCATGATGACAGAGCCCCTTGCGGCGAGAGCGACCAAGTCGTCCTTCTCGTTCGCCCTGTCAATCGTGGTTTGGTTGGTTCCTCGAAAATCTGGCTTGTTTTTGTATATGATCGATCCAACAATATGGACATTTCGACCAGAATAGAGCGTTCCACGCCCCGAGACAGTGCCCTTGATGAGCACGTCCTGAGTAAAAGTCACCGGCCCATGAATCCGGACAGGGTTTGCAGTGGTTCCTACGAGCACAGCTGAACCTGTCACCACGCCACCCGTCGAGATTCGTGTGTATGCTCTCGTCGTAGAGTTGTAGACTTCGACATACGCTACTGCTCCATAATCAGCATTTGCAGTTCCGTCTGCAAAGGTCGCTTTTGGATCTCTGTAAGCCGCACTCGCTGCCTGATATACCGAGAGGTCGCTCAGGTCCGGCATGATGATCTCGTGAGTCGGGGTGCTGTCCACGGCGGTGACTGCGGCTGAAGCTCCAACCGTTTCCCTAACCCAGCCGTCGAGACCGGTTGAGTCTCCAAGCACGGCTCCCGCGAGCCGTCCATTAACAATTCCGCCTTGGCTGTCGAAAATTGATTCTCGCCATGAATCATAAGTCGATGAGCCACGAGCGCCATGGACGGTTGAGTTGTATCCTTGTCGCCATCGAGCTTCGTTGTCGACCGCGCCTGAGGCGGCCGAGGAAGCTTGCGAAGCGTAGGTGGTATTGCTCCACTTTACGGGTTGAGCATTAACAAGTCCGGCGGCTGCGGTTGCCAGTTTGTCATTTGCGGTAGCAAAAACGGAGCCGTTTATGGTCGGACTTCCATTGAGGAAGTCAAAATTGCCGTTAGCGCGCATATCACCGTTGACGATGAGGGTCGAAGGATCAAACCCGTTCATCCAGCCATAGTTGTTGACGAAATAGGTGTAGTCAAAAACTGGGCTTCGATCTAAGGTGAACGTTGCGATGACGTCTACACTTCGCTGAGGCTCGCTTGCATCAAGCACGCCATTGCCCACCAGGTCAACCCAGCCAACACAACGTATGGTCACAACTCGGGAATAAGTGTCTCCCGTCGGAGTGACAGAAGAGATGACCCCCGCGGAAAACCTGCCAACTCCCGGTACCGAGCCCGCGACCGCCCCTAAAGGGTTCGACGCCGAAGCACCCGAAGCCACGGAATCAAGGTTGGTGAAGTTCTGCGTCGTCTTGAACGGTCTCCAGAGGGAGCGCAGCACCGATTGGGCTCCGGCTTCGCAAAGATGTGTAGTCTGGATTTCGTAACCGCTACGCGCAGAGATCCGAACCGATTGAGTGGCGCTCGTGAAAAATGCCGCCGCCCCAATCGCCATCATCGACATCAAGACAAAACTTGTAACGAGCGCGCTGCCGCGTTCTTGCTTCCTTCTCGCTGATCGCATCATTGATAGATCTCCGGAACATTTCGTAGATAGATTGTCTCGCGTGTACGATTCGTATAGGTTTCGGTCTTAACAGTAGCTCGACGGGTCACGAGTAGGATGTTGAGTTGTCGAACGATAACGCTCGAACTCGTAGAAAAGACGGTATACGCCGCGTTGGAAGTGGGATCGGTCGTGATGACGTTTCTCACCATCGTGCGAGAACTTGTTCCAACGGTCAGCAAGACATTTCCGGAGACCAAGGCAATACGGCGACTGACTCCATCGGAGGTCATCGGAACGACATAGCTACCGTCGGTGTTCTTGGTGGGGAGCTGATAAGTAACACCCTGTCCATCAGAATCTATTGTCAAGCTGAGGGCTTCTCTGAGCTCTGCAGTCATCGCGCGGATGGCTTGGTTTGCGCTTCCTTCGGCTTCAATCCTTCCCTGCCCCCGGTACCAACTGTTCATACCGAAAAAGAAGATGGACATCGAAGCGGTCATCACGAGCGTGCCAATGCCAGCCGAGATGATGACCTCCATAAGGGTAGTGCCACGAATTCGACGGTGTCTCATAAGTTTGCGATGAGCGTCCCAGTCGAATAGGTGAGCGCCTTTCCACGGTCAGAGTAGGAGACTGTAACGGTGATTCGTCGGAGGTCGGTGTCGACCTGCTCCAGAGTGAGCTGCCCTGCGCCAGAAGGCAAAACAATCGCCGGGCTGTGACTCGCGCTGGCATCAACATTCGTCCAACTGTAAGTCGTTCCCGAAGTCGCAGTCGCCGAATCGATCAGGCCATTGCTTACAAGTTGTGTGGCTGTTGCATTTGGATAGCCCAACGCGCGAACGCGCTCAAGTTCCTTTTGTGCAAGATTCTGTGCTTTGTTGTACAGATCGGCTTTTCCACGAGCGATCGTAGAAAGCGGCATCGTCGAAGCCACTATCGCAATGCTTGCCGTCATCAAAAAGAGCGCAAGCATCACTTCGACGTAGGACATACCTTTAAGTCTTCGTGTATTCATTTGCTCTCCGAAACTAAAACGACCCAAGGGCCGATGACTTGTGCCATCTGCCCTTGAGTATCGGTTGTCAGACTAGACTACGATAGGACGTGGCCAGCAATCGAGCAAACGGGTCGCGTGCTCATGTCACCGATGGTGTAGGTGCCAGCGACTGGACAAGTCGGATAGGACTTGATGTAGCCGGTGGCGCCAGAAAGGTTGGCGGAAGTTGGAGTGTCCGTCGAGCTCTTCTTGTTCTCCATTGCCCATTGCTCTTTCGCCGACTCGATTTGTCGGAGATTCGCGATGCAGGTGCTGGTCTGCGAGTTGGATCTAGCCTTGATGAAGTTCGGTACGGCGATCGCCATAAGGATGCCGATGATCAAGACGACGATCATGATTTCAACGAGCGTAAAGCCCTTGGTTCTTCGAATGCGGTTCATTTGTTGCGTTCCCTCTCATGGCGGGCAATCTGCCCGTGTTGTGGTCTTTCCATGCAGCGACTTTGCCTCCACAGGTAATTTTGCGGGGAAACAGATTAGCTGCGGATCAAGTTAAGTTGTGGACCGGTGATGTCCGGGGTGGTATTCAGTTGACTCCGGCTCAGTCCCGCGACGATGTACTTGTCGCGAAGGCAATGTCGGCGATTCCTGAGGTTGATTTTTCTCTGGTCGCGCTGCCTGCGGGCGAGCGGTGATCTGTCTCTTCCACCCAATTCGCCAAAACCACATGAGAGAATTACCGGCCTTTCGGAATTCCTCATGTGGTTTCTGAGAATCCAATCAGTTAGGACAGCGCGTGGCCCGAAACCGAGCAGACCGGTCGAGCACTCATGTCTCCGATCGTGTACGTGCCAGCTACTGGGCACGAAGGGTAAGACTTGAGATAGCCGGTGACGCCAGAAAGGTTGGCGGAAGTTGGAGTGTCCGTCGAGCTCTTCTTGTACTCCATCGCCCATTGCTCTTTGGCGGATTCGATCTGACGAAGATTGGCGATGCAGGTGCTCGTTTGGGAGGTAGTTCGCGCCTTGATGAAGTTCGGGACTGCGATCGCCATCAGGATGCCGATGATGAGAACCACGATCATGATCTCGACGAGGGTGAAACCCTTCTTGTTGCTCTTGCGATGTTGCATAACACTGTGAGAAGCTGCAACTGTCGAGCCAATTTCTGTCCAATTTGGCCATCCCAGTAACTCCTCTAGCTAAAGATGGTCTTGTTACCAGCAGGGGGCAAAACAAAACGAGCTCACCATAGCTGGTGAGCTCGTTGAATGAGAGCGCGGGTCTCTTAGGAGAGAACGTGACCAGAAATCGAGCAGACCGGGCGTGTGCCGATGTTGCCGATCGTGTAGGTCCCTGCGACCGGGCATGTTGGATACGTTTTGATGTACCCGGCAGCGCCCGACAGGTTTGCAGACGTCGGTGTGTCAGTGGAGCTTTTCTTGTTCTCCATCGCCCATAGCTCCTTGGCCCCCTCAATCTGTCTCAGGTTCGCAAGACACGTACTCGTCTGAGAGTTTGACCGCGCCTTGATAAAGTTCGGGACTGCGATTGCCATCAAAATCCCAATGATCAAGACCACAATCATGATCTCGACCAAAGTAAAGCCCTTTCTGTTTTTCCCTTTCATTCCTTCCAATCCAACAAGAGCCGTGCCGACTCCTTCCTTGGTTGGTGATTCCACATACACTCACCAGGTGGGCCCGGTTGAATTACCAGGTGTTCTAGCAGAATCGCTAGGGAAGGAGGTGGTTGGTGACGGAGCAACTCGGACGGGTCGCAAGATCGCCGATGGTGTAGGTCCCGCCACTCGGACAGGCAGGGTAGCTGCGTAAGTAGCTGGGGCTCAAATTCGCAGAAGTCGGGGTTGCTGTTGAAAGCTTTCCGAGTTCCATGCCCCATTGTTCCTTTGCAGATTCAATCTGGCGAAGGTTTGAAAGGCAACTGCTCAATTGCGATTTGTCCCGCGCACCCTGAAAGTTTGCGACGGCAATTGCCATGAGAATCGACAGAACAAGCACGACGATCATCACTTCAACAAGTGTAAATCCACGCGCCCGATTTGGAAGACACGGCTTCTTTTTTACAGACATTTTCTCCCAATGACCAACTCAAATAGCATCTGCCACTTTTGACCACCTGGAGTGCCCGGTAAAAGCACGGGATGAAACCAAAATCTACTACAATTAATGCATGATTGGTGTCATTGCAGTAGCTCGGATTGTCTCCGCTCGGGGCCCAGAGCCAGAGCAGATGATCGCACGGCAGAAAATTGAAGCGGCTCTCTCCGGGGTTGAAGGATACTTAGGCGACAGCTTGTGGGAGAACCTGGACGGGGCAGGAGAATATATGGCGCTCTTTGAATACAGTTCGGCTGCTGCGGTCGAGCGAGGCGCGATCGCAACTGCCACGCTGATGGAGTCCGACGAAGTACTCCACGCCACAGAGCTACCAGTCGACCTCAGCTTTGTCGACGTCAAAGTGTCCTCAGGCCAGAGTCCAGCCGAGTTGTTCATTCCTAGCTTCCTCTCGGTGAGCCACCGGGTTGCAAGCCCGGGACGTGGTCACGAACTTGAAGAAGAGATGGATGCAATCCTCGCACAACTTCAATACATCCCTGGATGTCTCGGAACTATGCGAGCAGTGCGAACAGATATTAACGAAGAGATCGTCTGTTTTGCCTCTTGGGCTACCAAAGCCGCCTACGACGACTCACTCCCTGACCGCGAGAATTTCTACGACCTTCGACTCTATCAAAAGATAGAGTAGTCCCCCGACCCCATTCTTGGAGTCATATCCATTAAGAAATGCACGCACTAGTTCTGTTAAGCATCCTCGCGACCAGTCCTCCCGGGGCACCGGTGGTCCAGTTCTCTAGCGTCAAACCCATTGACCAGATTCAGCTAGGCAAGCGTGTCGCGAAGGAGATTCGGCAAAAAGAGAAAGTTCTGCCGCAAAGCGATATCCGAGTGAAGATCTTGCGGAAGGTTGGCATGAGGGTGCTCAGCACGTTCAAAGACAAGAAGGAGCCGTGGGAATACTCCTTTGATGTGATCGAGAGCAAAGACGTCAACGCTTTCGCCCTGCCCGGCGGTCCGACTTTCTTCTTTACGGGTCTGCTCGACAAGATGAAAACCGAAGACGAGTTGGCGGCTGTCATCGGACACGAGCTGACACACGTTAGGAAGCAGCACTGGGCGATCGCCTACGTTGAGGGCCAGAGGCGAAACCTGCTGATCACGGGCTTGCTCATCCTTACACGTGCCAATCGAACGGTCGCAGACCTTGCTGGGCTTGCGAACGAGGCAGTCTTTGACCTTCCCTTCTCTCGAGCCAACGAAGTTGAGGCAGACACCCTCGGGTACGATGCGATGGTTCAGGCGCACTATAATCCCCAAGGGATGGTTGACACGTTCGAAACTCTTCGAAAGCTCTCGACCGGAGGTGGAAAACCGCCAGAGTTTTTGAGTAGTCACCCCGACGAAAAGAACCGAATCGCAAGAGTGCAGAAGCGGATCACCGACTCAAATCGGACTTGGCCAAAAATGGTTCCCCTGCCCTGGCCTACTAAGGGGAAAGGTCCGGCGGAAAAAGAATCTGGAGAGGCTCGATAGCCTCCGACCGCGCACGTTTCAGCAACCTATCAAGAACCTCACGCGAGTGATCAAACACCATCTGAGTCAACGGATTCCACAGATGATAGATTTCCGGGAGTTCTTCCAGTGCGACGATCCGGCGGCCCCTTGACTCTTCCGTCATTCCTATATCTACGAATTCAGCGACTTGGGCGACGTAACAGTCTGCCCACCGAGTTTCGCGACGTTCCGTGATGTGGTAGCAGCCGATGTACTGCACGTTGCAAAGCACTGCACCGGCCTCCTCCACGGCTTCTCTTTTGACAGCCTCCAGAGAAGTTTCATTCGGCTCAACTCGACCCGAAGGGATGCTCCATCCGCGATCGATGATGTCGCAGACGACAATTTTTTCACCCGTCCACGGAAACACAAGTCCGGCAAATGCGCGCAAGGGGGCGCGGAAGGGTGCCGGAAAAAACTGGAGCCTCTGGCGGCCGTATTGGCCGGACGGAAATCTCTTCATATCAAAATGGCGCGACGAGAACTTTGCCGAGAACCTTACCCAGCGGTATAGGCCCAATCTTGCGACTGTCATCGGAATGCCCTCGATTATCGCCTAAAACGTAGATGTGGCCGGGGGGAACTCGAAACGGCGATGACCCATTTCCCGAAGTGATCGGAGACAATTCGGGCTCAACATCTTCATTTGCCATCCGATAAACCCGTTTGATCATGAAGCCCGCCGGATTGTTATCCTGAACGACAACGATGTCCTCTTTCTGAAGATCACCAACCAGCCAGTACGCCTTCGTGACGAGCAGCTTTCGACCATCTTTTAGCGTGGGCAGCATAGAATCTCCCGAAATCACCACCGTCTTGAAGTTAAGATACAGGACAATTGCGCCCAAAAGGCAGGTCCCAAGAAAGACCATAAATGCGGTTCTTCCTTTGGGTTTCGGCTTGGTTCCATCAGTCTGAGTGGCCATATCTAGGCAAGACTCCT
>JBBRHU010000089.1:0-10372 GCA_038222255.1 Fimbriimonadales bacterium
GTATTGAGGAATTCTCGCAATCTCGTGAGGGTGGCTGCCATGTCTACGCAATCGACTGGAACTCCTAGGATACGGATCCGAGAACTGGCTTCGCTGTTGTTCGCCGCAATGCCTGCCACAGAAAGAAAGTGTACCGCCGCCCTTAATGCTAGATATTCCGGGAACAGATTCTGCAGAATAACGTATCTAACCAAGCGTTAACAATTCGGCGGCTCAGGAATTTAAGCTGACGCCATTTCGAATAAGCCGACGGCACCCTCTCATCGCCCTCAACGGGGAGGAAGATCTCAACATAATGAACAGAAAGAATGGCTTCACGCTCATCGAGCTCCTAGTCGTAATTGCGATCATCGCAATTCTCGCAGCGATCCTCTTCCCAGTTTTCGCACAGGCGAAGCTCGCTGCTAAGAAGACAGCCGCTTTGAGCAATGTCAAGCAAAACGCGACCGCGGTACTGATGTACATCGGGGACGCTGACGACACCTTCCCACTCGTTGTCCGAACGGATGACTCAACTGGAGTCGTTCCTGGTGCGGGCAATTTGCTTGTATCGGTTTTCGATGCGCTTATTCCCTACACCAAGAACCTTGACATCTTCCTTTCACCCGCTGAGCCAAAGGCGATTCCGTGGAAGCAGATCATCGTTGGTCTAAAGCCGACGTACGTGAGCACTCAGAACATTCAGTACGCTTCGTTCGCACCGAATTTCCGGCTGTTCGAAGATACGCTGGTTGCGGCACCGTTCGGCAAGCAGAATGCAGCCGTCAATGGATCGGTTCTTTCATCCGTCGCCGAAACAACGATGTTCTACGATGCAAACTACACGCCGATGGGTGTAACTAACCCGAACGTTCCTACGTCAGGCGGAGATGCCTACCGTGCGGCTTATCGAACCCCACCGCTTCCCTTCTCAAGGTTCAATTTCGCGGGTACACCTCGCTATGCCGACCAACTCTGCGTCAACTTTGTTGATGGACACGCAAAGTCGATCAAGAGCAACGCTGCTCTTCCGGGGACTGCGGTCGATATTACTTCGCCGACCATCGCAATTCGTGTATACAATCCGCCTTACGACTTGAACGGCATTCCGGACTTGGTCTCGGAATCGATCAAGTAGGTCTCTGACAAAGGGAATTTGGGGCCAGAGCAAGTTGCTCTGGCCCTTTTTCGTGAATTTCTGAGAACAGACTCCGTAGAATAGGATGTACATGAGCGCGACGATCACGGCATCGAAGATTCGACTTCGCATCCTGCGCCAGCAAAGCAAGGAAGCTGAGAAGTATTGGGATGAGTTTGAAATCCCCTACAAGGACAAGATCAACGTCATTTCGGCGCTGATCGAGATTCAGAAGAACCCAGTTACGACGGCCCAGAAGAGCGTAGCGCCTCCGTCATGGGAAGCTGCATGCCTTGAAGAGGTTTGCGGATCGTGCACGATGAACATCAATGGAATGGTTCGTCAGGCATGCACCGCCCTAGTCGAGGAAGTCGGCGAGCTCCGTGGAGATACCTTCCACGTTGAGCTAGAACCGATGAAGAAATTCCCGGTAATGCGGGACTTGGTTGTCGACCGAAGCAAAATGTTCGAGAACCTGATCAAGGTGAAGGGTTGGGTCCCGATCGATGGTTCCTACGATCGCGGCGCAGCCGCCGCGCAAGACGATCACATTCGCCATCTTCGCTACGCCCTGTCACGCTGTATGTCGTGCGGTTGTTGCCTTGAGGCGTGCCCGCAAGTCAACGAGAAGTCAGTCTTCGTCGGACCCGCCGCCCTAGGACAGGCATTGCTTTTCAATCTCCACCCGGTCGGTAAGACACTTGAGCAAGATAGATTGGACTTTTTGACTTCTGAGGAGGGCATCAGCGGGTGCGGAAATGCTCAGAACTGTGTGAAAGTTTGCCCGAAATCGGTCCCGCTTACCCGCGCCATTGCTCAACTTAATCGAGACACCACCTCCTACAAGTTGCGTAAGTGGATGGGTATGAGCTAACTTTGCCGTAACTGGCGGCGATCTGCCGCCGGTAGAATCATTGTTATGAAGCGAGTTTTCGGTCTTGTTGCTGTCTCGGCGCTCTTTGTCTCTGCAATCGCCTTCCAAGGTGGGCCAGCGCCCAAGGCGTCCTTGAAGGTCACCAAGGCGGCAAGCAAGCCAGGTGACACCATGAAGGCAACAGTCATGTTCACCTTTGCGGAGGGCTATCATGGCTATCAAAATCCGCCGTCAGACGAATATCAGAAGCCAGTCACCATCGCGATTGTCGGAAAGGATTTCAAGCTGACTCCGGTCAAGTATCCCGCCGGATCGGATTATAAGATGGAAGGCGAGCCAAAGCCATACAAGGTCTACAAGGGCGCGGTTTCGATTCCAATCGAGTTTAAGGCCCCCAAAAAGGCCGGCACCTACGACCTCAAGGTCGAGATTAGCTACCAGCAGTGCACCGATCGAGACTGCTATCCGCCCAGCACGGTCACGACGTCGCTCAAAGTGAAGGTTGGCTGAGCTGCAGACCTTTAAAGTTGCAGATTTTGAGGTCGGGGGATCCGACCTCACGATCATCGCTGGCCCATGTCTTGCCGAAAGCCGCGACTTGTGTCTCGAAGTAGCTGAGAAGCTGAAGGCACTCTGTGCAGACCTTGGTTTCAACTACGTCTTCAAAGCTTCATTCGATAAGGCAAACAGAACGTCTGGAGATTCGACCCGGGGTTTCGGCATCGACGAGGGACTTGGTCGCCTCCTTGCTGTGAAAGAAGCTCTTGGGCTGCCGGTGACGACTGATGTTCACCTTCCTGACCAGTGCGCGCCGGTTGCCGAGATCGCTGACATCCTACAGATTCCCGCGTTCCTCTGTCGCCAGAGTGACCTGCTAGAAGCTGCTGCCCTCACGAATCGACCGGTAAACGTCAAAAAGGGCCAGTTCCTCGCGCCTCACGACACGCAGAATATCGTCGCGAAGCTTCAGAAATTTGGCGCCGTCGGCACGATGCTTTGCGAACGAGGGACGACCTTTGGCTACAACACTCTGATCGTAGACATGCCTGGACTTGAGGTCATGCGGTCCTTCGGTGTTCCGGTGTGCTTCGATGCCACGCACTCTGCTCAGCGTCCAGGAGGCGCGGGAACGTCAACAGCGGGAAACCGAGATTCTATCCCAGCTATGGTTCGTGCCGCAGTCGCTGTAGGGATTGATGCGCTCTTTCTTGAAGTGCACCCAGACCCCGCAAACGCCCTTTCCGATGCTGCCACACAATGGCCGCTCGACCAAGCCCGGGCTCTGTTGGAAACTGTTCGCAAGATTCGAGACGCTGTTCGCTAACGGTGTCCCGAACCCACGTGAGCTAAACTCCTTCCGATGCGGAGAGTTTCACTTCTGCTTTGCCTATGCCCTATCCTCCTTTGTGGTTGTGCAAAGGAGGCGAAAGATGCTGGATCAAGGTGGGCAGGAGCGATTCAGCCTCCTCCGCTCAACCTTTCGAACCCTTGGAACCTGAGTTCGGAGACTCAAAATCAGCCATCCCGGCCCGTGCTGTCGAACGCCTCGGTCGGCTTTCGAATCGGACCTTACGGAACTGCCGAGATGCCGGGTAGCGACAAGCTTCTCGCATGGTCTAGTCATAGCTACGAACCTAGAGGCGAGGAAAAGCTGCGTGAGATTGAGCACCCGCTCGACTTCGAGGTCCTTTTTGACGGCAAGCCGTGGAAGCCCGCAAGAGGTAATTACGACGAATTCGTTGACCTGAGGACCGGGGAGCACGTCGCCCATTTCATGACGACTCAGGGTGCGATGTCGGTGAGAACTGCATTCAATCAAGCCGGTGAAATTGTTTCGCAGTTCGAAGTTGATGCAACCAAAGTGAAGACTCTCGATATTAAGGAGACAGAGTCCAAGTGGTCTCGCACTGTGACGCCTTCAGTCGAGAACAAGAGTCGACGACTGCGGGTCGTGACCGTGAGTCGCGAAGCGCCTGAACTGGCACAACCCTCTACGCAGGCAGACTTAACAGACATTGAGATCGACGGTCCAATCGAGGATCAAGTGGCGATTCGCTCGTTCCTGTACCACCTCCGAACGGCGCAACCTCTGAGCCCCTTCGGGCTTTCAAACTCCACCTATTTTGGACACACCTTTTGGGATCAGGACACCTGGATCTTCCCGGTCCTTGCGTTGCTCGATCCCGCAGGCGGCCAACGGCTACTGAACTACCGCATTGCAAGATTGGGGCAAGCCCACCAAAATGCCCTCGACTGGATAGCAGCCGAGCGACCAACTGCGAGAGGCAAGCTCGGACGAACGGAGGTCCGTGGAAATCCGTTAATGTTCCCATGGGAATCGAGCGTAACCGGCAAGGAGACCGTGCCGGGAGAATCGAAGTTTGAACATCACGTCTCCGGCTCAGTGGCAAGAGCCTTCGGCATGGCGAAGGCGTTTGGCCTGTGCGACCCAGCGATCGCAGACAAGGTCATCAATGGCGTCGGCGACTTCTACCGACTTCGTGTGACTGGCGGCGAGATCAAAGGTGTTATGTCACCCGATGAGTTCTTCATCGGCAACAACGACCTCTACACAAACCTGGTCGCGCAATGGTGCATGAACGGCGGGAAGTTTGAAGGGTCAACGAAACTCAAACTGCCGAAGGATGACAAGACGTTCCTGACTTACGATGAGGACCGATTGAAAGGATACAAGCAGGCTGCAGCTGTCTTGTCGATCTACCCATTGCAGTTTCCGGAGGCGGAAAGACAGGGTGCCGCCATGATGGAACGGTTCGAGGACAAGGTGACGAAGTCGGGTCCAGCAATGACCGACTCGATCCACGCATTAATATGGGCTCGCCTTGGAGATTCCGAAAAGGCGTACACGACCTGGAAAAAGAGTTGGAAAGAGTTTGTTAAGGGCCCATTCTTGAATTTTAGCGAGAAGCGATCCAAGGATTCTTCCTATTTTTACACTGGTGCGGCCGGTTGTTTGCAAACAGTGCTTTACGGTTTTCTGGGATTTCGGTTAGACTCTAATCAAGCACCAGGCGCAGTCTGGAGCAAGCAATGTCCGGGGAACTGGTTGAGCATCAAACCCACACTTCCGAAAGCATGGAAGTCTCTCAAGCTGAAGGGATTCAGCTTCCAGGGCCAGCGATACACGCTGACCGTCACCTCCGAGGGCACGCAAGTCGAGCCGTTTGCTCAGCCCGCTTCCCCCATGTCCACCGCAAAGGAGTAAGTCCATCATGCCAAATGTCGTTTTGACCGTCGATTGCGAAGGAGCAATGCACGATCGTTGCTATTCGACCGAGTACATCCAAGTGCTCGAAGCCGAGTTTGTCCCGTGCACATGGCTCGTCCATGTGTCCATGAAAGATCCAAGCGCGAACACGAACCTCTACTACCACGAGTTCATTCACAGAATCCCGAGCTGGCATGAGATCGGCATGAAGGTGAACTTCGAAAACGAGCGCGGCTACATCGAGGATGCCCGCGAACGTGGCAACGTCCTCTGGGTTGCCAAAGACACTCTCAAGTCACACATGATCAAGGCGACCGCTTTTCGAGCGGGTTGCTTTGCTCTCCAATCCTCCGACATTCCGTACCTCCAAGAGATCGGCATTCTCGTTGACGGATCTGTGGTGCCCGATTCAAACTACAAGATGTTTGTGGATTGGACAGGTGCACCGCATGAGCCGTACCACAGCGACTCTGACAACCTCCGATCGGAAGGGAGCAACCGAATGCTCCACCTTCCGCTCGCCACCCACAACGGTGAGAACGGCTACCTTGACCTAGGTTGGGACACGATCAAGTCGATCATTGATGCCAACATGCACCGAGAAGTCATCACCCTCGGAATGCGAGACTACTTCGATTCGGTAGATACGCTCCAACAAGTGATCCGCTACTTCCGTGGGAATGGCGCGCACTTCACGACCATGACCCAAGCAGCGAGTGAGCATTACGAGCACCACCAAGCGCTCACTCCAGTTCACTAGTCCAACCGCCCCCGAGGTTTTCGCCCTCGGGGGGCTTTACGATCTCTTGGCTCTTGTCTTTTTCGGGTCAAGCAACTTCATCCCCTTTATGGGACCAGCCTTCCGCTTGAAGTCCCAACCCTCGATTTTCCATACGACGAGTTCAAAAGTCTTGTCAACCTTGCACACTGTGGGCATGAGGTGTCCACCGGTGAGCTTGCCCTCTTTGTCGGCAAAGGAGAGATGGATATGCTCGCCTTCAACGCCGAATGTGCCAGAGAACGAGACGACCTCGTAATTTCCCTTCATTACGTAAGTGTCAGGTTTTGCCGCAAATCGAATCGTCAGTTGGGCAAGACTCCCAACCCCCGTGGCAATGACCCCTGCCTTGATCTGGTGATCCTTGGCGAGTTTTCGAAGGGCGACGAGCACGTCGTCACCGGGGTCTAATCGGACTGCAATCGCCTTTGGAGTCTGTGCGTAGGCAGCTGAAACCAAAATTGCAAAGGCAGAAGCTGTGAATAACCGTGTCATATTCATTCGATCTTGAACTCCTGAAGCAGCCATGTTCCACTCTTTTTCACCATCGAAATTCTCAACTTCGCGGTTTGCTTTGTGAAAGTTGCCTCGTAATGCAACACAACTCCCTGGGTTTTCTCGCCACCAGGCTCGCGTTTGGTGGAATATCCCACACCTGTCGGCTCGGATAGTTTGATGAGGGGGCCAAACCTTACTTGCTGCAACGCCATGAACCTCCGGCCAGCGGTGGGTTCTGTCAGGCTCTTAAACCGGTCGTTGCTCGCGGCGTAGAGCTTATCGAAGTTCCAATCTTTCAGGACATCCTTTAGTATCAGGTCTGCAGCAACCCTGGCTTCCGCTCTCGTCGACTTTCCTGCTTGAAAGGCGAGATAGCCGCCAAGACCGCAGACCCCGCAGCACCCGAATAGGACCCCGCAAATGATCAGGATGATGGTTTTTGTTTTCATCGTGCTGTCGAGATTTTAGCGCCAAATACTTCAACCGGTGTTGCTCGGCCTTCCACTCAGTTGCAAAGCCAGGATTCTCATTCAGGCTCTCCGCTCGAAACCGAATACAATTCTCAGCAGGCATAATGCGCTTTCTAAGGTTCCTCAGATGGAGAATAATCAACTGATCTTTGAGCATCCTCGATACCGCGAGATTTTCCTCCAATCTCCGTTAGACAACGCCATGCCAACGTTGCTGCCCCGACAAGGCAGTGCTGCTATCTGGAGCGAGGAATGGCTTCAGAAGCTTCCTCCGCTAGAGCAAGCCCTTTGGTGGTTGTACGTCGATGATCTTGATCGAAGCCACGTATTGTGTCAGGACTACTCCAGCGGGCTCGGGGCGTATATCCACGGAGTGGTTCATCGCAGAGAGGGGGATTTTTGGAATTCGAAGTATTGGTTTCGAAAAACATCGGTACGAATCGCTGAAATCGAGCCTTCTAAATTTGTGGACCAGGTCGAGGCTGTGCGGGGCATGAATCCGCCCGAACTACTTGCACTCCAACGAAAAGAATGGTTGGGGCTCTTGGAATTAGCCCGAGAACAATAACGTCACAATACACGTAGACACAATTATCGTCTTATGCCGAAGAGGATCCCTATGAGTGCCGAAACTGAAGCCCCATCCCGTTCCCCGCTCAGCACGATTCAAAGATCGTTGATTGAGGCCGAGGTGGTCGAGCAACTTCGGACTGTCTACGACCCTGAAATTCCGGTCAATGTATACGATCTGGGGTTGATCTACGACATCCAAGTGAGCGACGATAAGGATATCCACATCGTCATGACGCTCACCTCCCCGAACTGCCCGGTCGCGGGTTCGCTCCCTGGTGAGATCGAAGAAGCGGCCCGCCACACTCCAGGTGTCCGCCAAGTGTCGATTGAACTCACCTGGGACCCTCCCTTTGGTATCGAGATGATGAACGAAGATGTTCGGCTGATGCTCGGCCTGGACTAAGACCCGAACTCATGAGTGACTTCCCTATTTTGATTACACCATCTGCGCTTGCTCGCGTCAAGCAGCTTGTGACCAAGGATGCACGCCCAGGAGTCTTTTTGCGTCTGGGAGTGAAAGGTGGTGGATGTTCAGGATTAGAGTATTTGATGCGACTCGATATCGCTGAGAAACCAACAGATCTCAGGTTCGAACAAGATGGCATCGTATTCGCTTGTGATCCGAAGTCAGCTAAGTTCTTGGAGGGATCGACCTTCGACTACACGGGAAACCTCATTGGGGGCGGATTCAAGTTTGAGAATCCCAATGCAGCGAGAAGCTGTGGCTGTGGCACGAGTTTCACTCCGAAGCCGCAGGCGGTACCCTAGACTTACATGTTCAAAGGGCTGATGCAGCGCGTCGACCGAATGCTCGGTCGGGGAGTCATTGATGAGGACTTCTACGAAGAGCTAGAGGAAGCTCTTCTCCAAGCAGACACCAACATCCACACCGCAACAGAAATTCTTGAAGAACTTCGAAAGGCGGTGCGTGATGAGAAAATCACGACGAGTGAAGGGATTCGAGATCGGCTGCAGCTCTCCATCGTCCAGCGGTTCAAAATTCAAGGCGCAGCTGGGTTAGATATCAACGACGAACCTCCTTCGGTTTTCTTGTTTGTCGGAGTAAATGGCGTCGGAAAAACGACGACGATCGCTAAGGTCGCGAACCTACTCACGAAGAACGGATACAAGGTTGTTTTGGCGGCAGGCGACACTTTTCGAGCGGCTGCGATTGAGCAACTCGAAGTTTGGGCAGAGCGGACGGGTTCACAGGTTGTTCGCAACCAACCAGGCGCCGACGCCTCGGCTGTCCTGTTTGATGCGATCACGGCGGCTAAGGCTCGCGGTGCTGACTTTGTGCTTGCAGATACCGCTGGACGCCAGCACTCAAAGGGCAACCTTATGGCTGAGCTCCACAAGATGGCAAAGGTCTGTGAAAAAGCGCTCGGTCGCAAACCTGACGAAGTCTTGTTGGTGCTAGACGCCAACACGGGCCAGAACGCGATCCGACAGGCAGAGGAATTCACCAAAACGGCAGGCGTGACCGGACTCGTCCTCACAAAGATTGATGGCACCGCGCGAGGCGGAGCGCTGATCGGAGTCTATGATAAATTCAAGATTCCGATCAAGCTCTTAGGAACCGGAGAAAAGGTGACAGACATCAAAGACTTCAAGCCCGATGAGTTCGCCGCTAGCCTCTTCTCCTAGTTCAACACTCGCAATCGAAGGGCACTCGGATACATTTGCGAGTGCTCAATCTTATTGTTTTGAACGACAATCCTCGTCGCAGTCCGGATAGGGTCAAGCGTCCCCAAGTTGCGCGCGCCCATCGGGAACATCGAACTTGTGATCAGCACTCCAAGGCGGTGTCCCTTCTGAACCTGGTGCGCCACATCCCAAATTCGAACCGTCACTTTTTCCGTTTTTCCGGGAGTCAAGGCGATTTGCTTCGCAGTTCCGTTTCGGTATGAAGCTCTTAGCTTTCCTGTGTTCGCGATCACCCTGGCGACGCCCTTCTCATCCCAATCGAGAAGAGCGGCAAAGAAGTCGGTGTCTTGGGCGCTAGAAGAGATGTAGAGATCCAGGTCGATCGGTCCTGTAATTGTTGTCGCCTTCAACATCGGGAGGGTGCGGAAAGTGTGTCCAGGATAGCTCTTCTCGATTTCGACCTTGGTTGACGCCTTTGAATCATCCATTTCGGTGAACTGCTTAGCGACTTTATCCTTTGCCGGATCGTAAGTGTAGGCGGTCGCAGGCTGATTCCCCTTCGGCTTGGCCGGCAGGAGGTCTCCAAAATCAAGGCCATCTTTCTTCACCTTCGGTTGGCTTAGGTAGTAGCTCATCGGCTTTGAGACCGAATCATCTGGCCAGTCCTTGAGGTACATCCACTTGTTGGAGCCGGTCACAAAGGCTTGAACCTTCGGTGTCTTCTCCCAATCAACCGATTTCTTTTTTAGATAGGTGTCGAAGAACTGGATGTAGATCGGATCGATGTCAATGATCGCCTTGTCGCCGTACTCAATATCGCCAAGATTGTGGGTCGTGTTAAAGGCGTGACTCCATGGGCCGTAGATCAACCACTGGTTTTTCTTTCCAGCCTTTCGGAGCGCTTCCCAGTGAAGCTTCGTGCCGATTTGGTCTCCGTCCCACCATCCACTGATGTGCAGGACAGGAATTTGGACTTTAGTGATGTCCTTCGTGTGGTCCCAACCTTTCCACTGCGCATCTGTGGTTCTGGCAAGCCACTTCTTCCAAAACGGAACCGATTTTCCAAGCACCTTCACGTCCAAATCGCCGAGCGGAAGATCTGTCAGTTTGAGCACACCCGGCAAGGTGGACTTTATGTTCGACATGTCCGCCTTCTTATTCGCAACGATTAGCCCCCACCATAGAT
>JBBRHU010000090.1:0-10359 GCA_038222255.1 Fimbriimonadales bacterium
GGTCAAACTTGGCAGCTTCGGAATGCTCCGGTTCATGCTTCCGCTCTTTCCGGAAGCGGTTCAGGGAGCGGCTTCTTTCATGATGGGGCTCGCGACCCTTTCGATCGTGCTTGGCGCGGTCGTTGCTGCCGTGCAGACAGATGCTCGCCGAATGCTTGCGTACAGCACGCTTTCTCACATGGGCTTCGTGGTCCTCGGCATCTTCTCGCTCACCCACGCTGGAATCGTCGGTGCGTCGATACAGCAGATCGCACACGGCGTAACCGCAACCTTGCTGATGATGCTCGTCGGAGTGATCATTGATCGAATCGGAACCTCCGATCTTCGATTGCTCGGTGGAATCAAGGCGATCGCGCCGAAGTATGCAACTGTCTTCCTCCTCGCCATGCTCGCGAGTGTGGGCTTACCCGGGCTGAACGGTTTCGTTGGAGAGTTCTTAACTTTGATGGGCGCCTTCCAGAGTGGCTATTCCGGTTTCTCTGGAATCAGCACTGCATTCGCGGTTGTTTCTGGCCTCGGAGTTGTGTTCGCCGCCGTCTATCTGCTTGGCATGTTCCAGAAGATTTTCTACGGACCCGAAAAGACGTGGGAAACTGGCGATTTCACCGACCTGAAGCCGGCAGAGTTTCAACTTGCTGCGTTTCTCCTCCTATTCGTCTTCATCGGCGGCTTAATGCCGAGTCTGTTCACTAAGCCGGTCGAATCCGCAGGTCAAGCGGCTCGACTGATGGCGATCGAAGAAGGTGGCAAACGACCAGTTTGGGCTGACCGAACTCTTGAGATCGATTTTAGCGGGAAGCAGAGCGATCGTGGTGCGCTGGTTCGAGTTGACTCCGCCGGAGAACCGGTTGAGATTCTGACCGGAAGCAACCTGTACACGATTCCAGAGAAGGCTACTAGCAAGCCTCTTGCGTACAAGGAGGACAAGCTTTGACCGCACGAGAAAGAGTGATAGCGGCAGCGAGAGGCGGCGAGGTCAGCGAACGGCCCATCTTGGGATGGCCCCAAGCGTTTGGAGAGATCCTCGTAAATGCCAAGCCAACCAGTGACGACAAAACCTTCCTTGCGGAGATCCTGAGTCCGTTTGCCCTTGCGCAATCTGAGGGAATTGACCTCAACGAAGTTCTTCGAAATGACCCTGCATCGTCTCTGCTCGAAGAATACGTCGGGAGAGTTCGGGCAAACATCGAGATTGCGCTTGAGTGCGGTAACGACGGAATCATTTACGTCTTAAGCGGGGCTGAACCTAAATTCTGTTCACCAATGCAATATGGTGGTCACTACCTAGAGCACGACCGAGCGCTTCTTGACGAAGTGCGAGACGCGCGACTGAACGTGCTCGTCATCGTCGGTGGCGAAGGAACCTACATCGATTTCGTCTCAGATCTACCTGCCCACGTTTTTGCTTGGGACGTAGCCGCGACACAATTCACCGTCGAAGAACTGCGAAAGCTGAGAAGCGGTGCGCTCGCAACAAGCGAGTCGACAACGGAATTTTATTGGCCGATCGAGTCTAGTCGGCTCACAACTGAAATGGAGAAAGAAGCTCTTGGCGCCGTTTAACTTCAGCGTTCCGACGATCGTTTGGAGCACGATAATGCCCATCGCGTTCGTTGCTCTGACTGGGTGTGCGGCTCTCGTGATCGAGATGCTTCGCCCACAGAAGAACAACAACCTGATCGTAGGCGCTAGCCTCGCGGGGCTGTTCCTGTCACTGGTCATGCTGCTGATGCAGGTTGGTTCCATCCCGTTCGATACAGCGGCGGAAATGGTCCGACAAGATCGATTTGGCACCTGTATGCAAATCGCGATCGTGATTGCCGCTGCACTCTCAATTTCGTTTAGCGAAGGGTATCTCCGAGAAAAGCGCATTTCCCATGGAGAGTTCTATCCGCTGATTCTGTGGAGCGCAGTCGGAGGCATGATCATGTCTTCCACGACTAACCTCCTCGTGATCTTCCTCGGCCTCGAAATCCTTTCTGTAGCACTCTACGTTATGGCTGGACTCAGCCGAAACGAAGAGAAGTCGGAAGAATCTGCGCTCAAGTATTTCCTTCTCGGTGCGTTCGCAAGCGGCTTTTTGCTTTACGGAATCGCCTTTATCTATGGAGGAACTGGTGGGTTGTCTCTTGACGGAATCACCTACACTCTGAATCGTGGCTCAGCCGACTCTCAGACGCTCGTCCGGTTTGGCGTCGCGCTGATTTTGATTGGTTTTGCGTTCAAGGCGAGCCTTGTACCTTTCCACCAGTGGACCCCAGACGTCTATCAAGGTGCCCCTGTGAACGTAACCGCGTTCATGGCGACTGGAGCCAAGATTGCTGCATTCGCCGCAATGTGGAGACTGCTCGAAAATACCGGGGCTATAAGCTACATCACGGTCCCCGCGATCAGCTTCCTTGCCGCTCTCACGATGACGGTTGGAAATGTCCTTGCCCTCAGGCAGAACGATGTTAAGCGGATTCTGGGATATAGCTCAATTGCGAATGCTGGCTACTTGATGGTCGCAATGGCCGCCCACATCAAAGCACCAACCAAGGGTGAAGACACGATCATCTGGTATGTGCTGAGTTACACCTTTATGACCGCCGGAACCTTTGCTATCTTGAGCCTCGCAACTCGAGGCGGAAGAGAAGGGACGAAGCTCGACGACCTTAAGGGCCTTTACAAACGGTCACCTTTTGTCGCACTTGCCTTGCTCGTGTTCATGGCGTCGATGATTGGCTTGCCATTCACCAGCGGGTTCTACGGGAAGCTCATGATCTTCCAGGATGCCCAGAGCCAAGGCATGACCTGGCTTGCAGTGTTCCTTGCGGTGAATTCAATCATCAGCCTTGCGTACTACTTGTCCATCGCTCGAGCTGCACTGGCAGATGATGAGGATGCAACGTCGGAAAGAATTGCGCCGCTCAACTGGGGAGTCTTCGGGACGACAGTCGTATGCCTCGTTGGCGTGGTCGGAGGATTCGTCTTCATCCAGCCCATCTTAAACCTGCTCGGTTCTACAATGAAGTAGGCTCATGCAGGTGTTAGTGCACGCGTAAACCGTGTTATCATGGTGCCAACAGGAGTTCGTGACTAAGACATGGCGACGATTCGAGATGTAGCGCAGCGGGCAAATGTTTCGATTGCTACCGTATCGAACGTGCTAAACGCCAAAGACGATCGGGTGAGCACAGATACGAAGCGACGGGTGCTCGCCGCAATCCGAGAACTCAAATATCGACCGACCGTCGCTGAGTCTTCTCAGAAGGCGATGAAGTCGCGAACCATCGCGGCGGTTGTGCCGGACATGACTGCCCACCTGCTCTCGAACCACTCCTACTTTAGAGAGATCCTTGACGGCATCATCAATGTCAGTTTCAACCACGGCTGGAATGTGATCCTGACCGTCATTCGAACTTGGGACGATTCGGGAAATGAGATCCGGCACCGATTCGATGGACGGTGCGATGGCGTCATCTTGGTCGCCCCGCAACCTTATCATGACATTGTCGGGTTATTGCAGGAGCGAGGAACCCCGCTCGTTCAAGTTGGTTCAACTCCGTGGCTTCCTCGCATCTCGTGTGTCGATCTCGACAATCGACTCGCAGGGCGATACATTGGAGAACTCTTTGTCGCGAACGGGCACAAACGAATCGGATACGTTGAGGTTGATGATCCTCACATCAGTAGCTTAGAGCGGCTAGAAGGTTTGCGGTTGGGTGTTGGCGACCTACCTGTGAAGGTATTTCGACTGGTGGCCGGCGACTGTAATCGACTCGTCCAGGAGTTACTCCAGCTTCCGGCTAAGCATCGCCCGACAGCACTGTTGTGCTGGCACGATGGAACTGCCCAAGGGCTAATTGCCGCACTCCTTTCCGCTGGCTTCGAGGTACCCCGAGATTTCAGCGTGGCGGGTGTGAACAACGATGAAGTGTCCGAAAAATTCGTTGTCCCGCTGACGACGATCGTCAATCCGCTCTTTGAGATCGGAAAACAAGCCGCCCGTCTGCTTCTCGAGCAGACTGAATCAGGTGAGGAGACAGTCAAGACGATCCTCCTTGAGCCCATTCTGCTTGAACGTGCAAGTGTCGGCACAGCGCCGCAAGCGTAGAATTTTCATTTTCCCCCTTGGCAAATCTGGAGAATTCTTGTACAATACACGTTAGGTAAACACGTTAACCTTCTTTTACTTGCCGAGGCAGGCTAGAAGTGAAGCGGTTTTGCTGAAACATACAAGTATTGAGCAATTAATTGCACTTATACCAATGGCGGTCTAAATGAAAAATCTCCGAGCATTCACTCTTATCGAGCTCCTTGTCGTTATCGCGATTATCGCGATCCTGGCTGCGATCCTATTCCCCGTGTTCGCCCAAGCTAAGGCTGCAGCGAAGCGAACTGCCGAACTCTCTAACCTGAAACAGATGGGAACCGCGGCAGCGATCTACTCCACAGACTCAGACGACGTTTGGGTCACCACTTCTGTCTACGATTTCAACGGAAATGACGTGTACTGGGCATTCCGCATCGCTCCCTATACGAAGAGCGCTGGAATTCTCCGGTCGCCTCTCGATACCCCCCCAGGTGCTTACGCAGACTGGTCTGGGCCTTGGATCTCTCTTGCTTCGAATAGCTTCTCTGGTGGTCCCGGTGGAACAGTTGTGCAGAACAACGGCAGCCAAGGCATCATCGGATTGATCGAAGTTCGAGCAGGCTGGTCGAGTTTCTTCACCGATGGCGCGGTAAGCGGCACAGCCGTTACTAAGCCCGCGGAAACGATTCTGTTCGGCCCGAAATATGGTCGCGACATCCTTCGAGGTGGCTTTAGCTGGCTCGGTGCTAACACGTCGTTCATCTGGCCGAGTCAGGCTTTCATGTGGGATTGCGCACCAGGAATGGACTACTACTGCGACGTTAACGGCGGAGTTCCGAATGGTCGCAGAAACGCGCTCTTTGGCGCTGTTCGCAACTTCCCCATGGGTAACCAAGGCGGAGTAAGCACGTCCGTGGCTGCCCCAACATCGGGCACGTACACCGAAGGAACTGCGAATTTCGTCTTTGCAGATTCTCACGCCAAGGCGATGACACCCTCGGCCACAAACCCTGACCCGATTGGTAACCCCGCAGCGAACATGTGGGCGTCCAAGCGGAACTAGTCAATACTTTGCCTCCTCGATCGTAAGCCGAGGAGGCACCCTACTCAACATCAACATATGAAGAAGAATCTCATTCTCGTAGCCGCCATGTTCATTCTCGTAGGCTGCGGAGACAAGTCACCGAACGCCGCTGATGACAAGAAGCTGAAAGAAGACTTCGCGCAGAAGAACTTCGACATCAACAAGGTTCCGGAGAAAGACCGCGCCATGGTGGAAGGCATCATGAAGGCAAACGGCGCCCAGTCCAAGAAGTAGTTATCGCGTTCATAGTGTGAAAGCAGATAAACGTGTTCAATGCGAACTTTATTCGGCGGTTCTGGCTCGTTCCGCCTGGATAAACTGAAACATAAACATGATTCTCTCTGCAATATTCACGCTCAGTACGATTGGTATCGGCTTTGCAGATCGGCTCGGGGTTGAGGTCGACGACCGCCCAAGTGCGTTTGTCGATCTCGCGAAGAGAACACGAGAATTTCAGAACATCGGTAAGGGAGATCGAACTCCCGTCGATTCAAGCGGATGGCCGAAAGGCGATTGCTTTACGGTCCTGTTCGATAACCGCCCCGCATTCGCTTGGGCGCCACCGATGGACGATCCTGAAAAACTCCAACCGGACATGAGCGGTGAGTATCATTTCAGCTTCTCTGGTTCGGCACAGGTCAAAGTTGGTGCAGAGGCGTCGGGCAGCATCACGCTCTCCAAAACCAGTTACGACCCAAGAACCAACCTAACCTCCGGGACCTTCACTCTCAAGAAGGGTGCTCCTGCGCTGGTAATTCTTGAGTTCAACCAAACTCGCCGAACTGCTCGAAGTTCCGGTTCAGATGGATTCACCGACCTCCACGTGATCCGCCCAGGCTATCCTGCGAACTCGAAACAGACTTTCGACTCGGCTTTCATCGCCGCTCTCAAGCCGTTCGCCTATATGCGTTTCATGGGCTGGCTCGATACAAATTTTCAAGCGGGCTACTATGGCGACAAGGGCCACCACCTGATCCACTGGAACGAACGCACCCTACCCACTGATGCCATCCAGGGGCAAGCAGGGCTACGCCAAGGCACGCACGGGATCGCGTGGGAGAACGTCATCGAACTCGCAAATGCAGTTCAAAAAGATGTCTGGATCAATGTTCCCATCTCTGCTACCGGGAGCGACCCTTCAGATAGCGAGAGTTACATTTACCAACTCGCAAAGCTGTTCAAGGCAAAGTTAAACCCGCGGCTCCATGTTTACATCGAGCATAGCAACGAAGTCTGGAACTTTGGCTTTTCACAATACATCTGGAACAAGCTCGCTGCAGTGGATGAAGTCGGCCAAGGCAAGTCATCCTTGAACAACGACGGCTCGAAGGATCAAGAGCAGTGGTCGAGAAGGCGCCACGCGAAGCGACTGTATGAGATCGGGAAGATCTTCGAGAAGGTTTACGGCAAGGGATCACTCAACACCACAATTAGGCCGGTCTACGCTGCGTGGACGATCCAGCCGCAGTGGTATTCCGAGGTGCTCGGCTGGATGAAGCAAACCTACGGCGATCCGTCGAAGTATTTCTATGCCATCGGAGAGACTGGCTACTTTAATGATCAGCGTGCTGGCAAGACCGCCAATCCTGCGGAGGTGGTTGAGGCGATGCGAAGAGACAGCGTAGCTGGTATCGGCTACCGCCGCAAACTGAAGGCGGTTGCTAATGAGTTCGGGCTGAAACTGGCGGCCTACGAAGCCGGCCCAGATAACGGCGGCGGAAATCCGACGAACATTGGCAATCGCATCCTCGCAAACCGAAGTAAGGCGATGGGCGACCTTGTGGTCGAACACTTCCGCGACCGGATGTTCGGCGAAGGCGTTGACCTCGCAACCTACTTCGTCCTTTCAAGTGCATTCAGTCGGCACGGGGCTTGGGGAGCTACCGAAGATTATCGAAATCTGAAGACGGCGAAGATGACTGCAATCTCCAAACTTCTGGGTGGATCGGTCGGCACGACTCCGGCGGTGACAACAAGACCTTCCTCGACCCTTGCACCACCGACGGGCCTGATTGCGAGAGCCTTCGCAGGTGGGATCGAACTGCGGTGGAAGCCAACGTCGGGCTCGACCTCGACGGTTTGGATGACATCGGGAGGCAATTTTGTAGTGCTCGCCAGAAACTTGACTGGGTCGAGTTATGTCCATCGCCCGCTGAAGCGGGGCGGAACGGTCACCTACTACGTAGTGGCACAGAAGGGCCGCGAGGAAAGTAGTCCCTCGCAGCAGGTCCAAGCTACCGCCCGGTGATCACTTAAGCCTATTCAGCCCGAATCGCAGAGTCCGCCACGCTAAGTGGAAGGTCAATGCGCTTGCCTTGACGTGAGGATTCGTAGGTGGCAAAGATGAGCTCGGTCGCCATCAGGGCTTTGCGGCCGCTCAATTCGGGCTCAAATCCCTGATCAAGGGCATTGCACAGATCCTGAATTCCGCGTCCGATCGCGCTGGACCCTTCCGGCAAGTTGAGTTCTTTGACCTCTTGCCAAGTAGATTGACCCTCTACCCAAATTCGGAACGAATCCCAACCAGTCGCGCCGATTTCGATTCGTCCCTTCGTCCCTGTTAGCCTGTTCTGGACGTGCATATTGTGCTCACGACCGGTGGCCGAGATCCCTTGAACGCCGTTCTCAAACGCCACATGCATGATTGCCTGGCCCTCAAGTTTCACTCCAAACACCGAGCCTCCCCCGGTAGGTTCAACCTGGCCGAGCACCCACTTTGCAGGAACTTGGTTGTTGTAATAGAACATCATGTCGAACCAGTGGGTGCCCCAGTCGAACAGGTTCGCAGTCGGCATTTCGAGCAATTGGAGTTCGCCAAGGAGTCCGTCGTCGAGGCATTGCTTTGCGTGCATATAAGCCGGATCAAAGCGACGTTGGTGGTTAAAAGTCAGCTGGATGCCCGCTTCCTTCGCGGCCCCGACCATTCGCTTGGCAGCACCCCAGGTAGGAGAGATCGGTTTCTCGCAATGTATCGCCGGCACCTTTGCGGCAATACAGTCCAGCACCATCTGCTCGTGCAATGCTGGCCAAGTGCAAATGCTAACGACGTCGGGCCGTTCGACCGCAATCATCTCATGATAGTCAAGATATGGAGCGGAAAGACCGTACTGATCTGCGAACGCTCGGGCGTTGTCTTCGATGATATCAGCACCAGCTACTAATGTGACGCCTTCGACTTGAGCGTAGCCTCGAGCATGCTCGTGAGACATGCCTGCTCCAGTAGCTCCCTCAGATTTCCACGGTCTGCCACACCCAATGATCGCCGCCTTTAGATCCATGTCATCAGTTTACGCTCGTGGGGCGTGAATCTACCTGTACGAAGTTCGAACTGAGGTCGTCGAGTCTTGCCATACATCCAAAGTGTTGCGTTGCGACGAGCGCTGGCCCCGAGATTGAAAAGACCGAAATGTTATACGGCAGCTTTGGATCTTCACGGCCGTACTTAGTCGCGATTCCGAGCCATCCCTCCAGATGCACCTGGGTGTCATTCCAAGTCAATCGTGGTGTCGTCGAGGTCGTCAAGTTGCGTCACCCTCGGCGGAGACAAGAGAGGTGCGGTCTCAAAAACGAGCCGAGGGTCTTGTTGGCCCGCCGAGATGAGTTGTTTCGCACGGGTCAGCACTCTTCCTTGCCAGATGGCGACGCTTACTGCGAGTATGAAGGTGATTAGAAGGGACCAGTTCGGCCCGAGCGCCGAACTGCAAAGCAATCCGGTCGCAATGGAAACAGTTGCGGAGCGGCGTAAGAGTCGAGATCTGGCTTTCTTGTACCATCTCTTCTGAAAAAATAGCGGGGGCAACATGTCGTCGGACTCTTTCGGGACCGATGCCGGAAGAGCGCGGAGTTCGTGTGCGAGTGCCAGCACTTGTGCATCGAGAAAGAGCTCCGGTATGTAGAACTTGATTCGCAACCGAGACCCCGGGTAGCTCACGTGAAGCACGTCGCCTGACCGGCGAACGCGAGGGCGAGACAGGGGCAAAGAAAACGTTGTTTGCTGACCATCGAAAATGAGGTGGCCCTCACTCAAAACCAGGATGCCCGAATCGGCGGCGTAAGTGAGATTGTCAACACAAAACTGAGCAGTTGTTGCATAGAGCAATTCACCAACCCGAGGTTCTTCCGTCTGCACTTGGGCGAGATCGACCTTGTGTCGCCGGACCGCCACAAACCGAAAGATCCAAAACGCAAAATACGTCACTGTAAGCCCTACAAACAGCATCCAAAACTCTGGCCAACCCAAGATGAGTAGGAAGGCAAGGAACGGGAATGCGATCAGCCTCCAGGGAGACCCACTTCTGGGCGGAGTAGGAACATCGAGATCTCTCCACTCCGCAACTTTTACGGATCTATTTTCTGGCTCGATTGAATAGCTCCTCTGGCCTAGGGTCGCCGGACGCGACGAAGTGTGAGATGTGCTGTTTAAGAATTTGTAAGAACGATTCGATCCGCCGTCCTCTGCTATGCCTAATCGCCTGCAGCATGGTCATCCCGGTGATCGCGCTCCCGTACATGACGAGGGCAACCGGATCTCGCAGCGCTAGGCCGAAGAGGATGAACCCAACACAGAGGAAGGCCATCAACCCCGCCCACCACACAGTCATTGTAAACCGCTCGGTCACCACCACTGGAGGGACGAATATTGTAGCGGTAGCGAGAGACGTATCCGGCAGCGGGACGATCCAACGCAAGAAGCTTTCTCGGTCCTTCTCGAAAAAGATGAACTCAAGTTCGACATTTGCAGACTCGATTTCAACGATCAGGTCGCTGGAGTTTGGATTGACTTGCAAAGTGTCGCGCGCGACGTCTAATGAAAATGTTGTCCGCTGGCCTGAAAAGATAAGAGCGTTGCCATGGAGCACTACAACCCCAAAATCGCGTGCGTAGCTCACTCCCGAATGCCGGAGGATGAGCTGACACTCTTGCTCCTCTCGGGTTCGATTTCGAAGACGCATTCCTTTGATTTCGGTGAGCTGCTCCTTATGCATCCTGAATTGGATGAGCGTGAGCACCAGGCAGAGCAGCCCGAAGGAGATACCCCCGGCCGACCTCCAGTACGTGCCAGCGCCGGTTGCCAACAGCCCGACGGCGAGAGCTAGCGAGAAGTAGGTTCGATGCGTTTTGAAGTCGAAATCCGCTAACCGCGACTGTGGCGCATCGTTCCATTCCGCGAAAAAGGCCAAACGCTCACTCGAGAGGTGCA
>JBBRHU010000091.1:0-10218 GCA_038222255.1 Fimbriimonadales bacterium
AGCCGGCGTGCAGAGCATAAAGATCTATAAATCCGTCTTTGAACATGCTTTGGGATCTCAGCGGAAGTGCAGCAATGCCGTCGCTGGCGTCGTCCCGGTGAACGCAGGGCATCGCAATGCTACTGTCCCTCCTCAGACTAAGCAGTTTCAGGCCGGGGGCATGCCGGAGAAAAGCTAGCCACCCGATCCATTCAGTTATAGGCTCGCCTGCGGAGATGATCGAGCGGTACGAAGCGCCTCCGAGGAGGTTCTGCTCGTATTCGCTCAAAAGGTCGGTGTCGAGTAAGAAGAGGATTCTTCCTGGTCCAGGGCTGAAGTCGCCTTGCTCCAGTCGCCGCCGGAAACTCTGCTCAATACTATACGTCCATGGCAAGAGGGGAGAGACGCACTCGGCGAAGTGCTGGTGGAAAACTTTCCGCTCCTTATTGCCGCTTTCACAAAGCGAGACTGCATGCATTTGGCATAGAAAAAGCTTTTCCTCCGAATTCTTATCAGGGCACAGGGTTCGAAACTTAACTCTTTTCCAAGCACCGTCGGAATCGTCACAGCTCGAAAGACTTTCGATGAATTCGAGCAGTTCGGTGGGATGCTTCAACTCCTCGCTCGCATTCCGATGAAAGACGCCGCAATCGTTGGCGACGAACACGTCCCCCGTAAAGAGCAGAACCAGGATCGCACTTCTGACGCGGTGTCGCTCCGAAACCACCATCGAGACCGACGGTGAGTTCAGACTCATGCTTCTTCCGGGCCATGTGCTTCCGAAATTCGGGTCCAGGATTGCGTCTGCGAGCGTCGCCGACACTCTCGCTTCTGGGCCGATTCTCTCCAGATATTTCTCAATGTGCTTCGCCGTAGTAGTTGAGCCGTCGAACGGGTCGCTGAAGACGAAGAACTCGGGGGATTGAACCCGGCGGTGGAACTCGTTGTGGACGCCTCTCTCTTCAGTGCAGATGACGACTTTATATTCATGCTGTCGAGGCCTGAGGCGATCAGCAACCAGATCTTCGGCGACGCGGTCGAACTTCTTAGTATCCAATTTGTCATTTGAAGGTTTTCTCTTGATTAGGGGATCAACCGGTAGCGACAAGAGCTTTGAGGCGGCCTCAAGTGCCGAAAGGAAGACCTCCTTCTCAAGAATGCGAGCCGTCTGCTGCTTCATAAAAAGACGCGTCAGGAACTCCCTCAGACCGAGAAAATGCACGGAGTCTGGCTGGTCAGGTCCTTCGTCTTTCTTCAAGAACTCGATCAGCGGATCCGATTCCAGCAGACGAACGGACTGCCGTTCTACCGTGTTCTCTGATTTACGCCCTAACTCGATCCAAAGTTTGATCTCATCATCATCATAGGCCGAGACCAGCAGAATCTGCGCACTCGTATGCTTGAGGCGAAGATGCGAGAGAAGCTCGTTCCAGTAAGAAAGATTATTGTGGAGGTTGTCAAGGACAATCACGTCGAGACCAGCTGGCAGGTCTTCCGCCATAGCAGCAAGATTCGTCGACGTGATCTCGAAGTACCCGTCTAGGAGTCCGAGCTTCAGCAGAGTCTCCTTTATGACCTGAGCGGCAATTTTTCGGTAATCCGAGTCGTCGTCTACAATGAGAATGCGCATGAGTTCACCAATCAAAATCGATCATCCAAGGAGCGACTGACTTCAGTTTAGCCGCAACTCGTTTTTTGTCGCGGCTGTGACGAATCAAGTCCCGGAAGTGCAGACCCAAAGGGTCTTCGGGACCGAACGGTTTCATCCGGAACTCCTTCGGCACACGGGCAATTCGGTCGTCAAAGTCGAGGGCGTCGATGATCGAAGCTCCACATCCCTCCAGGTAACGAAGAACTAAGGAGCGCCTGAAGGATATGGGGAGGATGGCCATTCTTCGAGCGCAGTCCCGGACACTGAGCGCCTCTAGCAGTTCTATCTCGGCCGTTTCGCTCATATGAGATCCCCACACGATAAACGTAAGGTCGTCGGGTTCGGCTAGGTCTACCTGGGTGTTCACGTTACACCAGGTAACGTTTAACCCATTTCTTGTGAGTCCAGCAGAGATTTGGTGGAGCAAAAAGGGCGACGTTAGATATGGGTAGATAAGTGTTGAAGATAAGCATCCAATGCTCTCGTCGGCAAAGTTCAAACAATGTGGGTTTCCCGTGGAAAGATTCTCGCTAATACTTCGCAAGAAGTCTGCCAAGAATTTAGGGTCGGACCTGCCGGAACGGATAAGGCTAGAGATCCTTTTGATCGCACGCATTGCGTCATCGCCAAAGACTTCAAGCTCCTTATTTAGGTCAATGCAGCGTTTGGACTGGTTCTTGGGCGAAGTGGTCAAACCATCTGGCTCTTGAAAGTTAAGCACAGCGACCAAGGATTCCCAAGTTTTACTTTCGGTGGCGGTCTCTTCGATAGCCTGAAAGGGTCTGCGGTTGGTCGATAGATGGATGAGGACCGCAGACGTAGCTGCGAAGTCTGGCGCAGCCTCCAAATACTTATCGGACAGGTCGTCCTGCTTGGCAAGAGATCGTAAAACCGGAAGTATTCGCTCCATCTCCTGGGTCGCCATACCTGCCGAACCTACCGGTATGTCGCAAGCGACCGTTCTGCGACTTATCGACAGCGGGATATCTCTGATCTCGGCCCGAACCGAGTCCTTTGTTAGCGTTGAAGTCCCCGTGTAGGCGAGGATGACGGGATTGTGCTGAAGCCACTGTACGAAGAACCTTTCGTCCTCCGTGGCAAGCGACACGAGGTCGCTATGATGGGCGAAGAGCGTTTGGGGAAGCTCGCGACTTTCCTTGAGTGCAGAGGGCCCAGTGAGGACGGGCTTTGTTCCATGTTCCGTAAGTTGCGCTTCAAGCGCGTTGCCCCTCTCTAGCGTGCTATCAAGTACCAGGACACTCCCGTCTCCCAGATAGCCGTACTCAGATTCGTGTTGCTTAGTCGTCGTCTTTATCTCTATGAACTCGTTGGTTAGCGTGAGAAGGGCTTCTCCAGTTCCCGTGCGGCTTTTCAAAACAATCCTCACGACGTTTTTATGCGACCCTGAAGTATCAATCTCGGCATGATTGGGCTCGATCAGAGCTTCATAAAAGAAAAAAACGCCCTGCCGCCTTTCCGGGGGCCGGGAATTGCGCACGGCACGGGCGACTGTGTCTCGGAAGAGTTTTAAGCCTTTGGGGTCCGGGGCGAATGAGTCATTCTTCGAATTAAAGTGGCACCTGACGTAGTTAGCTCCAAGAGATATGCCTGAGATTACATAAAGCTGACTCGGCATAAGCTCTATATCATCTCCATCATGCGAGTTGAACATATCGAAGAACTTATGCCAGCTGGTTACGTTAACGTCGCAGGCGTCCACCTCGCTCGCATACTGGAAATGCTTGGGCTGAACTGGTAGATCGATAGAGAACTGGCCGCTCGTAAGCTCCTTAAACGTTAAATAGATGGCCGTTCTGGTATAGATGGATGCGAGGCGCAGGGGCCTTTTCAAAGGTCTTCCATATGCCCCAAATTCTTGGATCACCTCAAGCCCTCTGTAGAAAGCTGGATGAGACATCGCTTTGTACATTGTCTCGGGGAGATTTCGAAACAATGGATGGAATTCTCCGAGCAAGCCCTTGGAGCGGCGTATCCAATCTGCTGTCGAGTGAACCCCTGTCTGAGGAGCCTTGACGGTGCGTGCCAGAGTTAGTATGAGCTCGTGGAATTCTCCGGGAGTTGGCTCCAATGTCAATGTCGGAACGATCAAGTGTGACAGCATAAAGCACGCACGTAACTCGTCTTCCGCCACATTGACCGGCTCCCCGAACCAGTACAGCTCGACGGTGAAGTAACGGGAGGGCGGTGACCATGGTTGAGTCTTGTGTGGCACTGGGATTGCGAGAACGGAGATGGCCTCCCCTGCATCATCTGAGGTAAGGAAGTAGTCCCCTACAGAGCGAATGGACTCTTTAGTGATCTCGTTTAGTCCGGGACCAAAGACTCGTGGACGCAATTCGGGAATTGTGGGTTCGGTTGAGCATGAGTCCGTTGTCTTGCGTCCCGGCAGGACGATCTGCTCGATTTTGCCGGATAAGACTGCAGGGCTCAAGGCGAGATGGGCGGGCCACTCTACTGAAACGGCTTCAGAGTCATGCTCTTTGCACCATCTGCTCGTCGCGCCAATAGCCACGAAAAGCGGTTTTGCCACTGCAAACAGATCCTCCCAAGATTTGTTCAGACAGAGTCCGCTTGGTGGCGGACTGCAGTCCTTGAGCACTCGGGTTGGCAGGCGGATCGCCCTTCGCTTATCGACGGCCTCGACCCATCGTCTGAGGCTCTGCTTCTCAAGACGGGATGCGAAGTCACGCAGAAGTGAGGCCTCGTCAGGCTTATGAGCGTACTTTATCACACAGGCGTGGGCTCCGCTAATGGTCAGCATTCGCTCTCGAAACTCACGCGGCTTGCCTGCGAGATCCCAGAACGCGCGGATCAAGTTTGCGACGCCCTGGTCCGCCGGGCCCTCGACGAGCGACACTCCGTCGGTAGACCGACCACCGGATGAATTGGGTTCGCCACGGCTCACCTCCCCCTCGTTCGTGTCAGACATTTGTGTAGTATTACATTAATTCAGCGAATTAAGACTCGGATTACGATATAAAAGAAAAAACCTACGTCTAGAGACGTAGGTCGGAGAAGAAGGTGATCTGGCGAATTCCAACGTACGACAACGACTGTAAAATTGGGTCATTTAGCAGCTCCGCCAGTTAGTGCAGAATAGATGTTCCGGTCAGATATGTCAAGTGTTTAATATCTTCAATGAATCTGTGCTAGTATTTCAAAAGCGGGGGCTGTTGCTGTCGGTGGGTACTAAGGTGGTTGGGACGAGGTTAGGTTGAGAAAAAGCTGGTAGGCTCACGGGTCCAAGTGATGTCGAAGAAGGCGGTCGGCTCCTCGTCAAAAGCCATCGGCGGGCCCTAAACTATTGGAGTGGGTCAACACGATTTGTTTCATGCGGCACGTCGTTTAGCTTCTCCGTGGGAGATTGAGAGCATCGAGTTTGTGGACGAGGTGGTTCATATCCACATCAGCTTTCCATCTGGCAGCCGTTTCGACGATTGTCCTGTTTGCGACAATTCTCCACGGACTTGGCGTCATTTGGATTGCTTTCAGTTTCCTTGTTATGTCCATGCACATGTTCCTCGAATCCAGCATGGGGATAGCTCCGTCGACACGGTTCAGGTTCCGTGGTTGGGACTGTCTCGAAAGTTCACGGATTTGTTTGAGTATCAGCTCATTCCTCTGAGTTGCAAGATGCCTGTAGCCTCGGTGGCTCAGGAGTTCAGTGTTTCGGCCGCCACTCTTTGGAGATTGGTTCGCCGCTATATAGCGGAATCTCTCAAGGTTCGAGAGCTGAGCAAGCTCAGGCGAATCGGTTTTGATGAGACCGCATCAAGGCGTGGCCACAACTACATTAGCGTGTTCGTTGACCTTGATACGCGGCATGTCCTTTTTGCCTGCGAGGGCCGCTCTGGAGATTCGCTTAAGGCTCTGAAAGAGTTCCTTGAAACTCATGGGGTTGCTTCTGAGCATATTAAGGAATTCTGCTTTGACATGAGCCCAGCCTTTCTTTCTGGCATCAAATCCCACTTTGAAAGCTCGGTGATTACTCTGGATAAATTCCACCTCGTGGCGCTTGTTTCCAAAGCTGTCGATGAAACCAGGCGTGAAGGAGCAAGAAGGAGGCATGGAAGTCGGTCAGCAGCATTGGGCAACGCTAATTACTGATTCTGTAATCAATCCAACTCTAACTGAACGTGCGACATCTATCTAGTTTCGTATGAAAAAGAGTTCCGAATCGGAACTCTGGAGGGTTATTGCTGGAAGAGCAGGGCGGGGATGGTTCGTTGGCTGATTGCACGAATTTGCCGGTCAACGGTTGGGTTGTGAAGGGCAAAGGTCGGACGCTTGCTTGGAGCTCGTCGCGAGATAACGAGATCTGCTGAGGCATCGAATTGATACCGCCAGAGCCTAGCCGCACGGAATGGTTCTTCTTTGAGATCCTTACCGAGGTGATGTTCAAATCCACCCGAGAGCACAAGAATCCGTGGAGCGCCCCAACGAAGTGGCACGATTGCGACTCGTTGATGTGCTGGGTTGTGTATTCCAGTCACCAGAACCGATCCACTCAGAACGAATTCTTCTGTCTCTCGCTCGATTGCATCCAGCTCCTTTGGACTAGGAAGCTTTAATTCGAGAGCGCATTGAACGTGGGCGAGCTTGCCTCCGAGTAGTCTGACATTTCCGTACATCCATAAACCGGCAGGCTCATAGAATCCAGGCTCCAACTCAAATGGAGCAAAACAACGAGGCGGCAATGGGTTCGGTATCGGGTCCCTGTGATCAAGATTTTGCATGGTTCACCACCTCGAAGTCTCGGGGAAAATTGAGCTAGGCTCAAACTATGGTCAACTGAAGCAAAAGTTGCACCTAGATCAATTTCAACCGGCTATCACAGGTAGGCGATATTCTCCTTGTAGCCTTTCAGGAGGCATCCAAAATCATAAATGCTGCCTATTTATGCATTCGAAGCTCGGGAGCTTGCCTAGTCAGGTCAAAAATCAGATCTGTCTCTCAATTGTCTCTCAAATGAGAGACACAATCAGGCATTTCCAGGCACGACTTTGGACTCAAAATGCTTTTTTGAACGAGAAAGTTCCACGTTCACACCGAAGGGGTCACAGGTTCAAATCCTGTACCGCCCACCATTCTGTCGTCTGGTGGTCGTCAAGTTGTCGTCATGTGGTCATCTAATGGTCGTCTAGTGGTGACCTTTTCCAATTAGCATTCGACAGAGCGTCCGGCTAAGCCGACAACCCGACGACCACCTGTCGACAACCTGAGAATCACTTGATCCCTGTAATCGAAATCCCTTTGATAAACTGCTTTTGGCAGAAGAAGAACACAACCAACACCGGCAAGATCACGATGCTCGTTGCGGCCATGAGCAGGTTCCATTGGGTACCGCCAGCTTTGCTGTGGTAGAACTCCAACCCAAGCGAGAGAGTAAAAGTCTCCTGGCGTAAGAGGTAGATGAGTGGCCCCAAGAAGTCGTTCCAGGTTCCCATGAACGAGAATAGGGCAACCACGGAGAGTGCTGGTTTGGTGAGGGGCAGGATAATGGATCGGAAGATCCTCCATTCTCCAGCGCCGTCGATCTTAGCGGCCTCCGAAAGCTCAAACGGAATCGTCTTGAAGAACTGCCGAAGGAGAAAGATCGAAAAAGCACTTCCGAACCAGGCCGGAACCCAAAGCGGGCGGTAAGTTCCGATCCAATCGAGTTGCTTAAAGATCGTGAAGGTAGGAACCATCATTACCGGAAACGGACCCATCATCGTGGCCAACGTAATCGCGAAGATGAAGTCTCGACCCCACCAACGGAGCCGGGCAAACGAGTAAGCCACGATCGCGTTGGAGACCACTGTTCCGGTGACAACGAGGATCGCCAGCATGACCGTGTTCTGGGCGTACACGAGAAATGGAATGTAGCCGACCTTATCCGAGCCATAGTTGAAGGCTTCCCAGAAGTTGCCGAATTCAAACTTGCTGGGAATCCAGACCGGCGGTTGTTTCATCGTCTCGCCGATCGGCTTGACCGCTGTGTCCAGAAGCCAAAGAAACGGGAAGATAAACACGCACGAAAACGTCACTAGCGCAAAGTGGGTCAACGCTGTAGTGAGTTTCTTTCTAGTCATGCCTAAACGCCACCATAGTGAACGTGCCTGTTGCTTAACTTCAGGGCAACCAGGGTCAAAAGCAAAATGACGACGAAGAGAATCCAGCCCATTGCGCTTGCATAGCCCATGCGGCTGTAGCTAAAAGCATTGTCGTAGAGATACATCGAATAGAAGTAGGTTGACCGAGCGGGAGTCCCGCCGGGGAACATGACAAACGGAATCGCGAAGACTTGTAACGACCCAATGATTCCCATGACCATATTAAACTGAATCACCGGCGAGATCATCGGAAGCGTGACGTTGCGCGTCTTCTGCCATGCAGTAGCACCATCTAACTCGGACGCTTCCAGCAACGACTGCGGGACATCCTGAAGGCTAGCTAAGTATATGAGCATCGCATTTCCCACCCCCCACACGCTCATGAGGATCAGCGCCGGCTTGGTCCAAGCTACGTCGCTCAACCAGTTGGGGCCTTTGATCCCAAATGACGCTAGCGCCGTGTTCAATACACCGTAATCACCATTGAGTATCCAGAGCCAGAGCATCGCGAGCGAGACCATCGGCACTAACGAAGGGATAAAGAAGATTGTCCGGTAGATCGTCATGCCTTTGACGTTACTGTTAAGCAGCATCGCCAAGCCAATGGCGAAAACCATTCCGAGCGGCAACGAGACACAGGCATAGAGCAGAGTGTTTTTTACGCAGGTCCAAAATACCTCGTCATGGAAGAGCTCGGCGTAGTTGTCCATGCCAATCCAGACGGGTGATCTCAATGCAGAATAGTCGCAAAACGAATAGTAAAGCGACATCAACAAGGGATAGAACATGAACGCGAACAGGCCAAATAGCCACGGCAAAGCGAATAGAAAACCGGCCCTGGCCTCTTTGCGGCGCATCATTTTCCTGCTCTCGTCCTCTTCTCCAACCGGTTCAGATACTGATCCAGTTTGGGTTGTATACGCTCGTCGATCGCTTTCAAAGCGTCTTCAGGAGTCTTTCTCAGCAGCGAGACTTCGTCCAAAGCATTCGCAATTTCTGCGTCAAACTCGGGCCAGATGCCGATCTTTGGCGTGGAAAAACAGCTCTTGTTGTAGGCCATATCGTCGAACAGGTGGATGTAAGGGTTATCGTGCTTCGCCCAAAATTCGGGCGACTTCAGTCGTAGTGGCGACGACTTCTTTTGCCCCAAGCAAAGTTTCTCCATCGGTCCTTGTTGCTGCAGGTAAGCCAAGAACCCGACCGCCTCTTCCCGATGCTTACAGTTTTTCAACAGCACAAAAATGTCTTGCTCGATAATCGTGTGACCCTTAAGGTCTGGTCGATCCTTTGGGTAAGGGAATGGCGCTGCCTGCCACTTCAGCTTTGGATTGTACTTTTGAATAAAGTTGTGCATCCAAACGCCCTGCACTTCCATCGCGACCTTATCAGCAAGGAAGGCATTTTCTGGCGATGCAAAAACACCGAAACCACTTTTGTAGGATTGAATTTGTGCGGGCCCAAACCGCTTACTGAAAGACTCCACCCATTTCATCGCCCGTAGGTTTTCCGGAGTATTCATCGTAATCTTGGATTTTCCATCCCATAGACGGCCGCCAAAATAGGGTCCCCAACTCCAGCGCCACCAACCTGGTTCTGCGGGTAGAAACCCGGCCAACTTCACTTTGCCATTCTCTAGCTTCGTGATCTTGTCGACCATCACGTCCATTTCCTCAATGGTTTCGGGTGGCTTGTCGTACCCGGCATCTTTCAAGATATCGGTGTTGTAGTGGAGGGCGACGGTCGAAGGAGTGGCTGGCAAGGCCATCGTGTGGCCGTGGTATTGGATGACATTCCAGTAACCAGGGACATATTTGTCTTCCGTCCAGCCGTACTGTTTGCATGCGTCGTCGAGCACTTCGATTGCACCTGCATCGGCGAATTGGGGAATCTCTGCAGCGCTTAAGAGGGAGATCTCAGGTGGAATACCTGCGGATGTGCTGATGAGAGTTTTGGTTGAGTTTCCGGTGATCGAAAGAAGATCGACGAAGACCTTTGATTGAGACTTATTGTAGTCGTTGACGACGCTTTGGAAGGCATCGTATTCAAACCCGCTCCACCCGACCCAAACAGCAATATGTGTTTTGGATTTGTCCTCCGCTGGATGAGAGCGGAGTTCTGTGCCGGCGAGGGCCACGATTGACAACGAAATGAGTCCGGGAATAAGAAAATCGCTCAGTTTTGGCATCGCTGACGGAACCGTAGAGACACAGCATAGCAGGAAACGCGCCCCTGAACACCCTAGCGCTTTGCCTCAAATGAATCATCCGCCAGGATGATCCGCGCCCGACCTTAAGACTTTGTCCAGATGGAGGATCGCACTCATTCATCGCAATCCATAGCCCGTTCTCTTACGCTATCATTATTCGATGCCAGAGTTGGACCACCTCCAAAGCGAACTCGAGTCGTTCGAAATCATGACCGCCGGCTACGTTGGCAGCATCTTGCGAGCCGCACGGTCCATTCCTGAGGAAA
>JBBRHU010000092.1:0-10200 GCA_038222255.1 Fimbriimonadales bacterium
ACTGGCTCGTTGGAAACCTGAGCCGGACGATGTGGGAGCAGGCGTTGATGTTGTTCGTCGGCTTAGCTGTGTGCTTCCCGATCCTTTTCCGGGCGAGTCGTCAGCTCAATGCCTATGCCCTTGGAGAATCGACGGCGGCTCGATTGGGTGTTGATGTGCAGAGACTCCGATGGACGATTCTGACGACCGGCACGATCCTAACTTCGATTAGCGTGGGAATCGCGGGCATCATCGCGTTTGTCGGACTGGCGGCTCCCCACATGGCCCGGCGACTCATAGGCGTGGACTGGAGGAGGTCAATGCCCGCTTCTGCGCTCTGCGGGTCCTCGCTCTTGCTTGTCTCAGACCTGATCGCCCAGCGCGGACTTACCTTCTTCGGCTTCCCTACCGTTATGAACCTCCCGGTTGGATTGGTGACTGCGCTCCTCGGGGCACCTAGCCTGCTGATCTTGCTCCGGTCCTCCAAAATGTAGGGCCTCTTCGGTCGCACTGTAAACTTGCCGAGTGATTGGCGTTTGTGCGATTCAAGGGGACTACGCAAAGCATATTGAAGCCCTCGAACATTCTGGTGTTCCCACGGCTTCGATCTGTGAGGTCAGAACACCAGAGGAACTTGCCCAAGTTGACCGCCTGATCCTTCCTGGAGGCGAGAGCACTACCGTTGGCTTGCTTATGCATCGCTACGGACTGGGGCAGGCGATCCAAGAGGCGGCCGCTACCGGTATGCCGATCTGGGGAACTTGCATGGGGATGATTCTCCTCGCACGTTCGATAGAATCATTGCCTGACCAGTATTCGCTCAAACTTCTCGACATTTCGGTGCAGAGAAATGCCTTTGGTGCACAGGTTCACAGCTTTGAGGACGAGGTAACCGTTGATGGAATCGAACATCCCACGCTTGGCGTTTTCATCCGCGCACCTATCGTGACGGAGGTAGGTCCAGCAGCAGTCGTGATCGCTCGATATCACGGCAAGGTTGTTGGGGTTCGACAAGGCAAAATCCTTGGGACTTCGTTCCACCCTGAACTCACTTCAGACCAGCAACTTCACCAGTATTTTATGAAGCTCTAGCCCATGGCCCGGGAGTTGCCGAGTTATCCAGTGCAGGTCCCTATGAATCGAGTAGTCAAAGTCACCATCTATGCCCTTGGAATTTTGAGCACGGTTGCCGTGGGTGCAAAGGAAGTCTCACGGACATTTGCCCCCAAAGTTCCCACAAGCGCTGACGAAGCGCGACAGATCCGATCTCAGAAAGACACCCACATCGCCTACAACCGATAAACAAAACGGCCCCGATCCGAGGGCGTGGATCGAAGGCCGAGGGTTGAGGACGGAAAGTTGCGCTTTCCTTATTATTGAAACGTCTGTCAGCGGTCGCCGTTACGGAGAATTTTGAAATCGTTCCCACGAAGTTCGCGGAAGATTTCAGCGGGAACAAACAGCGTTCCTCGTCGCTCAGCAATGGGCTTCGCCAACTGAAACTTTCGACCACTTATGCGGCACTCGTTGCTCTCACGATTGATTCGAACCGTAACTTTTTCGCTCTCGATGTAGACGATTTGACCTCTGGCAGCGTCAACGTCCAAGTCAAGTTGGGAAGCCGTCACCTGCAAGGGCACCATCAGGCAATCCCCCTCGAAGTACGGCTGCTCGTCGGAACTGAAGCTCATTGCCTTGCCCTTGTAAGACACATCGCCTAGCCGCTCTGTTGAGTTCGGGCGGCCCGTTTGCCCCCGACCTTGGTGCTCCTCCATGCGGTCCTTCGCCCGCCAATCGTCGGTTCGGTTTTCATCGCCCTTTCGATCAGTTGCACGGCCTTCGTCTTTCCGTTGCTGAACCTGATTCTGTCGGCGAGCTTCATCTTCGCGGCGGCCATCCGCGTCCGAGCGATATTTGCGGAATTCGCCGCCGAAGCTAAAGCGAATATCCCGCTCAAGAAGGGCTCCAAACTTCTGCCCTTTTCTGAGGACTGTGCTTGAGTTGGTATCTCGATTCGTCTCAGAGGCGATGATGCCTCCCAAAATTCCGATGATGGCCCCCTCAACCGGCTTGCGAATAATGCTTCCGAGGACTGCTCCGCCGACTGCACCCCCGATCACATTCACGCCGGATCGTGAGTCGTCCACTTCGGTGAGGACCCTTCCGTCCTTCGCTCGACCATTGCGTTCCATCGAGACGATGATCGACTTGACGGGCTGGGTTGATCCATCGGGCAGTCGAATCTCGAAAAACTCGAGGTCCATAAAGCCAGGTCGATCTCCACGCGGGTCGCGAATGGCTGTGATCTTGCCGAGGAACTGTGTCCCCCAGGGGAGATCTCGCCCAGAGTCGACCCTCGCGGTGAATCGATCACCCACTCGGTTTTGGCGAAGATTTAGGTTGCTCTCGACAACGATCGGGATCACTGTGCCTCGATCAATCCTTATGTTTGCCTGAGCCTGGCCGACTACGGACATCCCCGCGAGGCCGCCGGTGAGACTGAGAATCATTCCTGCATGCTTCATCATTTTTCTCCTAGTAATAGCCCGAACGTCTGACATGCAGCAGAGTTTCATTCGTGAGCCCTAAGTAGGACGTTCGAGACAAATCGCCAGATCAGAACCCATTTTTTCGGTCTCCACGATCTCGAAGCGAAGGGCCGAAGCGAGTGACTTCAAATCGTAATCCCCAGCCCAGGACGGCCCATCGCCGAGAATCACAGGAGCGACGAAAAGCACGATTCGATCCACTAAGTCCTGGCGGATGAACTCCGTGATCGTCTTGGCACCGCCCTCAACGAGCAACCCCATTGTGCCGGAGTCAAACAGTTCGGTCATCAGCCTTGGCAAGTGGATCTCCCCAGTGACATGGTGTGTTGGAGCCTTGGCATCAAACACCTTGTAGCCAGAACTGAGTTTGCTCTGAGGATCGAGCACGATGCGAAGGGGTTGGTTGACGACACCTGGGACTCGCGCTGTCAACTGCGGGTCGTCGGCTTCGACCGTGCCACGACCGACGAGGACGGCCCCACACTCAGCCCGGAGCCGATGTGCGGCTTCCCTCGCGTCCTCTCCTGTGATCCACTGAGACTCCCCATTTGCCAGGGCTACCCGACCGTCAAGCGAGATCGCGGCCTTGAGCGTAATTCTCGGTCGACGGCGAGACTGGGCGAACAGGTACTGACGGTTGTGCGTTCTCGCCTTTGCCTCCAGTAGTCCGGCGTGTACCTTAACGCCTGCCGCAGTCAGTGCCTCAGCCCCTCCGTGCGCTCTCGGATTTGGATCTGAAACGGCGTAATTCACTTCGATTACTCCAGCCTCGATGAGCGCCTGCGAGCAAGGACCGGTGCGACCGGTGTGATTGCACGGCTCAAGCGTGACGAAGGCAGTCGCGCCACGAGCGGCATCTCCCGCCTCTTGGAGGGCCGCGATTTCCGCGTGTGGTCCACCTGCGAAGAGATGTGCGCCTTCCCCCACGATAATGCCATCCTTGACAATTACACACCCGACGTGCGGATTCGGAGCTGGGAATCCCTGCTGAGAAAGCCGAATCGCTCTCTCCATAGCTTCATTGCGTGTGATCATCTTCGATGGCACTTTCTTCCTGAGTCTTCTTGTGCGAGGCCAGCGTTGTTTCGATGAGCAAATTTACGTTGGCTGCAGCTTCGTTGCGGAAAGCTTGTCTGTTCTGTCGCATGACTGCGAAAGCGCCGATAACAGCTGCGATCAGGAACAGCGTCATTGTTGTGCTGTATGTGAGCATCACGGCGAGATAGGCGCGCTTCTGTACAAGTGTCGCGGTGACCTCTGGACGGCGTGCCATGACCACTGGAAGGCCCAGAAACAGCATCGTGGCCATGATGAGGCACGTGGTCGTAAAGATTTTTACTCGCAACACTGCCGTAGCTCCTGGAGCGCCTGATTCAGGTTGGCCGATTTGGCCAGAAAGCTCCCAACGACAAACACGTTTGCACCTGCCGCAATCACCTGCGGCAAGGTTTCGGGGGTCACGCCTCCGTCGACTTCGATATGGACCGTAGGATGCCAGGAGCGCAAAGTCTGAACCTTTTCCAAGGCTTCGGGAATGAATTTTTGACCACCCCAGCCAGGATTGACGGTCATGATGAGGAACAAGTCGGCAACCTCCAGGAGGGGTCGAAGCTGCTCCACAGGCGTCCCAGGGTTGATCGCAACCCCGGCCTCTATTCCCATACTGCGTAACGTCTGACACAGTCGATGGGAGTGCTGGGTGGCTTCGGTGTGAAAAATGATCCGCTGGCATCCGGCGGCAGCGAAAGCCTCGAACTGAGCTTCGGGAGTCTCGGTCATCAGGTGGGCTTCATAGAACCCATCCCGAGTCGCCTTCATCGCTTTCGCCACATCTGCCCCGAATGTGATCGGCGGCACAAATTGGCCATCCATCACGTCGAGGTGGATGATGTCGGCCCCGCCATCGAGTAGCTCACCGACCACGGTTCCGAGTTGGGCCATGTCGAAGGAAAGAACGGATGGGGCGAGATACCGTTTCATTGCTCTGGCACCGCTTCGCTCGCAGCCTTCGTGATCCTCATCGTCATTCTGTCGTTGACATACACTCGAAATACTGCTTCTGGCCCAAAGGCGACGACCTTGATCACCAACGGATTGCCTGGCCCATGGGTCTCCTCGTAGCAGGTTCGCGTGCCCTTCTCATCGGTGACTTCGACCTTCACTTTCGATTCTTCAGCAATGCGTGCAATCGGGATTTCGACCGTGTAGACGTTGCCTTTACCAGGATCACCAGGGGTTGGATTCTTGGCTTCTTCGTCCAGTCCAGCGAAGACCTTGATCTTAGTTCCACGCTCTACTCTTGCTCTTGAAGGAGGCGCTGTGCGGGTGACGAGCGCATCGACACCTGGTTTTCCGTAGACAACCACGTCAGCATCGAGGCTGAGTTGGTTAAGAAGTTGACGAGCCTTGTCGATAGTCTGTCCCCTAAGGTCGGGAACTTCCACCATTCGGCTGCCGTTACTCACCGTCACCTGAATGCGTGAGCCCTCAGTTACCTTTTCCCCTGACTTGGGCCGAGCATCTAGAATCCGATCCGCTTCGACTTGCTCGCTCTCTTCTCGCTTTTCGATTTTGAGCTCGAGTTTGCTCGTGGCGAGCACCGACCTGGCTTCGTTTAAGGTGAGGCCCTTGAGGTTTGGCACTGAGACCCGCTTGGGTTTGCTCAGGTTCATCGCCATCCAAATGACGACGATTGCAGCAACGCCGGTGAGCGTGAGTCCGAGGAGCGCGAGCATCCAAACAGGAACATCTCGTTCTCGCTTGCCACGTTTCTCCATCGACTCAATCTCTTCTTCCGACCTTAGCGCGGACATGCGCGGGGCGACGCCTTTTTGTACGGTCGCTTTTTTCGGGGTTTGGGTCGTTCCACTCGCTTCAATTGGCCAGCTGAGAGTCTTTCCGAACCGAAGTGCGTCCGAAAGCATTCGCAGGTCCGCGAGCAGGTCTTGGGCAGACAGGTATCGATCTGCGGGAGACTTGGCCATCGTCTTTTTGACAATCTCATCCAGCACGGGTTGGACGCTCGGGTTTAGCGCACGTGCATTTGGAAGTGGTGCGCGAACGTGCTGGAGCACCAGGGCGACGGGGGTGTCCGCTTCGTACGGCGGTCTTCCGGTGAGGAGCTCGAACAAGATAATGCCGATCGCGTAGAGGTCCGACTGACGACTCGGCATCGCGCCTTCGGTAACCTCTGGAGCGAGGAAGGGCGCCATGCTTGGCAAAATGATTGCGCCTGCCGTAGGACTTGCAGAATAGGCGGTCCAGATGCCGCCCATCTGAATCTTGACCTCTCCATCGCCCATGATGACGGCGTTTTGCGCTGTAAGGTCCCCGTGAATCAATCCCGCCTTATGGAATCCCATCAGGCCCTTGCAAAGGCTAATCGCCATGTTGAGGGCGACCGGGACGCTGAAAGGGGCAAGCTTCCGTGTGCGATCCATGAGTGTAGGACCACGATTTAGATTGCTGACCAAAAACGCGTGGTCTCCATCGACAAAGAGCTCGGACAACGTCTCGATATTTGGCTGCTGAATATGCGACTGTCGGTGGGCCGCATCGGTGAGTGCACGTAGAAATTCAGGCTCTCGTGAAAACGGTAGCTTGACGAGACGAATAGAAACATCTCGACCGACCTGCTTATCTCGGGCGGCGTAGTGGGCAAAGATCGGTCCTTCTTGAATGATGTTGGTGAGTTCGTATCTCCCCCGAAGGACTAGTCCGATCATGACTCTTCTTGCTCTCCATTTTTGGACAGCAATCCCACGGCGATCGCTCCGACGAGGAGCACTAGCGAAAGCATTACAATCGGCGGCTGATCAATCCGCGCGTAGAAGGATGCTTGCTGGTCTGAATTGTAGTAGAGAATAGAAGCAAGGTAGCCGCCTCCGACTAGGAGGAAGCCAACGACTAAGATGGCGAGTCGGGCGATCTTCATGCTGCTTCTACTACGTAAGCGTTGATAAGGCGGATCACATCTGATTCCGCGATTCCTTCGTAGAGTTTACACCTGCCAAGGTCTGTGAGAAAGCTGAAAGGGATTCCATCGGCTGTACGCTTCTTATCGCGACGCATCGCTTCGATGAGAAGCTCGGGGGATTTGAGCAGCGGGTGAGACTCGGGCAGCCCATGGCGCTGCAATTGACCCTTCACCATCGGAGACAGACTGGCTGGAGTGATGCCGAGTTTGTCGCCGATGAAGGTTTCGACCGCCATTCCGATCGCCACCGCCTCTCCATGGAGTAGCCCCTCATAATTGAGGCATGCTTCGAGCGCGTGGGCGACGGTGTGGCCGAAGTTGAGGGTTGCACGAATCCCATTTGTCTCGAGTTCGTCCGCTTCAACCACCGCTATCTTTGCTTGAATGCAAGTCTTGATTACTATCTGGCTGGGGATCTCGCCTGGGGCAAGCAGATCAAAGAGTTCCGGGTTGGAGATGAAGCCGTACTTGAGGATTTCGCCCAGGCCATTTCGGACTTGACGATCGGGAAGAGAGTTGAGAGTTTCAGCACAAACCAAGACCTCGGTCGGGGGATGGAATGCGCCGAGTAGGTTTTTGCCTAGACCATGGTCGATGCCCACCTTTCCACCGACAGAGGAGTCAACTTGCGCAAGCAGCGATGTCGGAACCTGCGTGAACTTTATGCCGCGCATGTAGGTGGACGCTACAAAGCCCACAAGATCTCCGATCACCCCGCCGCCTACGGCGAATATCTGCGATTTGCGTCCGATGCTTCGCGAGACCAGCCAGTCGATGACTTGCTCATAGGTTCGCAAGCTCTTCGAGCTTTCGCCCGGTTCAAGGCACATGATTCTTTCGCCCTGAAGTGCAAGGGCCTTCGCGACGTTTGTGTCTGTAATGATCACTTGACCGGCCAGCCGAGTTGCTAGATTGGCAAGGGACAAGAACTCGATGGGGTACTCGCCAAGCCGGTGTTGAACAATCATGCGAAACCTCCCTCTTTTAATGCGGCGAGGACTCGTTCGGCTGCCTCTTCGATAGGTGCATCATCCATTGAGACGGTCAGGTCGGCCAGTTGATAGATTGGCAGACGTTCGTCAAGAATACTGAGCGCTCTCTCTTGCCAATCTGGGGATTCGAGAAGGGGGCGACGCTTTTTGCTCGCTTCCAGTCGGCCAAGAAGGATTTCTGGGGAAGCATAGAGGAAGATAGTGGTGCCGATTCGGCGTAGCTCATCCCAATTTGCAGGTCTAGTAACAATGCCGCCACCTGTGGCTAGCACAGCGTTATCAGGTTCAAGGGATCGTAGCACAGCGGTTTCGTGGGCTCGAAAGGCTTCTTCGCCGTAGAGTCGGAAGAGTTCTGGGATTGTCCGGCCGAGCCTTCGCTGAAGGAGTAAGTCGGTGTCCTCAAACGTTCGCTCTGTGAGAGTGGCTAGAGCACGGCCAACCGAAGATTTTCCGGCTCCCATCATTCCGACCAGAATCCAGCTCCTCATAAAATCACAATGGGGTGGCGAGGAGACCTCACCACCCCATACATTATGAACCGCCTAGCAATTAGGGGTTGATCGTTGCGGTGCCATCGTCATCAAGAATCGTCGGGGTGACGAAGATCAAGAGTTCGCTAGTGGTTCGGTTTCGAACCATTGAGCGGAAGAATTGACCGATGATCGGGAGCTCACTAAGAACCGGAACCTTGTTCGAGTTGTTAGTCTCATTCTTTCGAGTCACGCCACCGAGAACAATTGTCTCGTTGTTTTTGACTCGAGCGACAACCGACACGCCCTGCGTGATGATGTTGGGAATCTGCTCGCCGTTAGGACCGGTTGAGAATCCGGAGAACTCTTGGATCTGAGGCGTGAGATACAACGTCACGTAGCCATCCTCGTTGATTCGCGGTGCAACGTTCAAGAACGTCGAAGCCGTGAGCGGGAATGGGTTGGCCTGGTTGACAACCGTGCCTTGGGTGACAATCGCGGAGTTCACGAAAATCGTGGTTTGTTCCGTGCTGAACACGCTGGCTGGCTGGTTGTTGAGTGTTCGAACGATTGGAGCACTAACTACTCGGCCGTCACCGGTCGAGAGCGAAGCTCTAAGTCGCATCGTAACGTTTCCGGTTGCGTAGTTCAAGAAGACCGGGTCGGTTGACCGGCTGAACGAACCAGGTCGCATTCCAGCAAAGACCGTTCCTCGTTGATAGAGGAAGTCGTAGCCGAGCGACTTGCTGATCGTTTCAGATGTCGTGATGAACTCAACCTTGATTTGGACCTGGCGTGGAGCCACGTCGTACATCGCGATGATTCGCTGGAATTCAGCAATATCTTCGTCGTTTCCGCGAACGATGAACGAGTTGTCCGTTGGGTCATAGCTGATGAAGTCGATTGAATCGGGAACGAGACCGCTACCGCCCTGAAGCTGCGTACCGCCGCCACCACCACCGAGACCACCACCGAGGCCGCCGCCTTGCTGACCGCCGCCACCGAGCTGACCACCGCCGCCGAAGCCACCGCCGCCGCCACCTTGCTGACCGCCGCCACCTCGACCACCGAGGCCAACCTGCTTAGCAGATTCTCCTGGGATTGCGATTTGGGTGCCGCTTTCGGTTCCGCTAAGAGGTGTGGGTTGTGTTGGAGCTGCCGCTGGGCCGAACGAGCCGACCGGTGTGACATTGCCCTGCACCAACACGTTGGAGCCAAACATTCTCTTCGCTTCGTTGGTGAACTGAGCGCCGAACTTCTTGAGATCGTCAAAACCACTTCGCATGGTTTCGCCGAACACCATCATCTGATAGACGTCGCGAACGTCTGCCTTTAGGACTTTAACCTTCTTGCTGATTCGTGGCTTCTTCGCAGGGCGAACCTCTGCGGGAGCCATGGTCAGATCAACCGGCTTCGTTCGACCGATGATGAAAATTCCATTCTCATCGCGGCGGAACTGAGCGCCAGCTGCCTGGCAGATGTAACGAACGGCATCCTCTGGGGTGACATCCTTAAGTTTAAGGGTCACCTTCTTGAATGGCTCGTTCGTCGGTTCTACGACGAATTGAATCCCGGTCTGCTTAAAGAGCGACTGGGCAGCTGCCATCATGTCAGCGTCGACCAAGTTTAGGTCAACTCTGACGTCGTTCGCAGACTGCGCGAACGCTGAGCTCATGGGTGCGACCACGAGAGTCGCGAGAACGACTCCCATGGCTGCCTTTGCAAATCGAGACCGCATATTAATTTTCCTCAACCCTAACATTTCCTCCAATAACGATTTATCTAGCGACTAGATATCAGCGGAATCCGCCGCGACCGCCGCCGCCCATACCGCCGCCGCCGCCCATCATGCCGCCGCCGCCGCCCATGCCGCCGCCCATCATGCCGCCGCCGCCGCCCATGCCGCCGCCCATCATGCCGCCGCCCATGCCGCCGCCCATGCCGCCGCCCATGCCGCCACCCATGCCGCCGCCCATGCCGCCGCCCAGGCCGCCGCCCATGCCGCCGCCACCTTGCTGACCACCGCTCTTAAGCATGGTGCTCATTTCGGGGTATCCGGTGTAGTTCTGGCTGCCTTTGTCTGAGCCGATAAGCATCGCGATGAACATTGGGTCTGCCGATCGAATCTTAATTCGTCGATAAGGCTTCTTGTCCTTCGGAGGAGGCGTTCCGCCATCTTCCGGCGTCGTGGCACCACCTGTGGGCGCTTCCTTCTTGATGATTCGATAGACACC
>JBBRHU010000093.1:0-10140 GCA_038222255.1 Fimbriimonadales bacterium
ATGTTGGAGAGAGGATCGAGGCTAAAGCTCTCTACTTGGAAGCGTTAGCGATTTATCGCAAACTCGCTCTTGAGGACCCCGAAAACTGCCTGAATGAGCTGGCATACACTCTGCATCTCCTCGGGGACTTGCAGAAAGATCTTGGAGAGAGGATCGAGGCTAAAGCTCTCTACTTGGAAGCGTTAGCGATTCGTCGCAAACTCGCTCTTGAGGACCCCGCAAACTGCCTCAGGGACCTGGCATACACTCTGATTCTCCTCGGGGACTTGCAGAAAGATCTTGGAGAGAGGATCGAGGCTAAAGCTCTCTACTTGGAAGCGTTAGAGATTTATCGTAAGCTCACTCTTGAGGACCCCAAAACAAAACTTAGATACTTAGTGTTTATGCTCGTTAACCTCGGGTTATTGCAGCGCGAATTTGGTGGGATGAAGGAGTCTAGAGCCTTGTTTGTTGAAGCATTAGCCTGCATCTCAGGGCAAAACAAAGACCCCTTTAGGGGCTTAGAATCTTCGATCCCAAGAGTGCTTGTTGACCTCTTCTGGCTAACTCGTGCCTCCGAGTCAGAAGTAAAAGAAGCATTAGCTGTGACTGCTGAGGAAACCAGGCCGAATTTCGCCCAATACCTCGTCGACGCGATTCCGAAAATTTTCGAGCAAGGAGCCACGCAACAGTTTGCCGATGATTGGCTAAAGGCCTGGCAAGTTGCCGCGGACATTGAGTGCTTCATCATCCCGCTCCGCCTCCTAGATGCTGCAGTACGGTTCAAGGCAAACCCGAGTCAGGTGATCTTGCTAGAACTTTCGCAGGCCGAGCGGGCGGTCCTCGCGCCGCTCCTGCCCGAAGCTCCGCCGCTTAAGGCGCGGAAACCGAGGAAGCGTTAACTTCCTCGGTAACTTGGGTGATTGGTATCAGCTGCTCGGCGCAGATTCGGCCAGACCATCGGGGATGTCTGTCAAGGAGAAACTTCACCCCTCCGACGGAGAGCAAATCATTATCGACCTAGACAACTACCGTCAGATCAAGCGTAATGTCGAGGTTCAGGACCTTGGAGATTGGGCATCCGGCTTTGGCGGCGGCCGCTGCTTCTTCGATAAGTGCCTTGTCGGCCCCGTGGGCAGTTACGGTTGTGACGAGGGCGCTCTTCGTGAGGGATAGATTTTCAAACGTCACATTAGCCGTGGTCTGTACACTCTCGGGGGTGATGCCTCTTTCGCCGAGTTGGGCGCTGAAGGCCATGCTGAAGCAGGAGGAGTGCGCGGCGGCGATCAGCTCTTCGGGGTTCGCTCCAATCTCGTCGGCGAAGCGGGTTTTGAAGCTGAACTTCTGGTCGACTAACGCGCCGCTTCCAACGCTGAATCTTCCGTCACCCTCTTTAAGGCTACCGGTCCAAGTTGCATTTGCAGATCTAATCATGATGCGGACAAGTCTACCGTCGCTCCCCGTTCCGGCGTGAGCAGGAACGGGGATGACCGGGTTAAGGTTGGCTAAGGATCTCTGCCAAGTCCTGGAAGCCTCGGTGCTGGGCCACCTGCAAGGCCGTCAAACCGTGCGCATTTGTTGCTTTTCGATCTGCGCCAGCCGCGAGGAGCATCTTAGTGATTTCGGGATGGCCGTTCCAGGCGGCGGCGTTCAGCGGAGTTCCATAGCCGCAGCGGCAGTTGACATCCTCTGGGCTTCGCTTGATGAGCGCTTCCATCATGGATTCTAGTCCCCAACCTGCGGCGACAACCCAGGCGAAGGGTCGTGGGTTGGCGAGGAACTCGTAGTCGACGAGGTCTTCGGCTCCACCCCGCTCCCGAATCAGGGCGGCTAGTTCGGTGTTCATCGAGTATTCCGCCCAGTGAAGACATGTGCCGCCGATGTAACCACGAAAGTTCGGGTCTCCGCCTTGGTCGAGGAGAAACCGTGCAACTTCTAGCTGGCCGGATCGGCAAGCGATGTAGAGTGCATCTGAAACCAGCCCCTTTGAATCAAGAGGCGGTCTTGGGAGAGGCTCTCCCGCCTCGCTAGTTCGGCTACTACCCGTAACGGACGGGTTTGCTATGAGCTTTCCGTCCACCCAGAAGGCGCGGACACGGGCCAGGTCTCCAAGACCAGCCGAGCAAAAAAGGTCTGGCTCTTGGCCAAGCGAAATGAGCGCGCGCGCATAGGCTTGACTATTGACCGTAAGCGCCCAAGAAAGCGCCGTATGCGCTGACCCCTCGAAGTTCTGGTCAACTCGTGCACCCGATCCAACGAGCAAGGCCGCAATTTCTGGAGAGTTGCTTGATGCCCCTTCGTGCAAGAGGGTGGCGCCCTCCTTGTTCGCCCGAGTGGCGAGGGAAGGGAAGACCTTTAGCGTGGTTGCGACCTCGCGGATGGAATCTTTCCGCGAAATGATCGAAAGCAGTCGGTCAAAGGCTTGGTCTTCTGCGGCTCGCTTAAGCTTGACCCAGCTTTCAAATCCAGTCGACCGTGCGACAGCAAGCTGGACGGTTGAAAGCTTTAAGGCGTCAAGCCGAGGTGCGTGTGCGCCAATAAAGGTGAGCGCGGTGGTCTCAGCGTTTCGGGCAGAGGCGAGCAGCTTTTTCGCTTGATCTCGCAAAGAAGGGAAGTCGATGGGTATTTGGTTTTCGTTCACAGGAACCTCCATGCCAAGGCCTGCGACTCGCGATCAGGCGGCACGGCGTTCGTGACCGAAGTCAATATTCTGTTTTCGAGATGGATCAAGTCCTTTCCGCGAGTCCGGAGCCCTTCTCGTAAGAGCACTCCGGAATTATACGCTAGAAAATACTTAGGCCATGACTGCAGCCACGGCAGTGAGCACTCGGCTGATGTCCGGAAGGGCAGCGTATTCGTAGATCGGGTTGTAGCCGATATGGACGTCTTCGCGAGCAACGAGTTGGGGGTGGGCGAGCAAGAGATTGAAACGATCCTCGACGCGGGTCATTTCCGCGATGATCGTTTGTCCAAATCCGCCGGTGATGTTGTCTTCGTGAAGAACCACGAGTCGACCTGTCTTCTCAACCGATGCGGTGATAGTCTCGTAGTCGCACGGAACGATTGAGCGTAGGTCGACGATTTCGACGCTGTAGCCTGATTTCTCCGCGGCCTCGTGTGCAAGCTCAAGGCAATTGCCCCAAGTAACGAGCGTTAGGTCAGTGCCTTGTCGAACGACTTTCGCTTTGCCAAACGGCACGGGCTCAGCGTCGCCGATCTCGATTTGTTTGCGGAAGATGTGCTTTGGAATGAGCACGAACGTTGGGTCATCGCCTTGGATCGCCGTCCACAGCAAGCCTGCCGCATCTTCTGGAGTCGACGGGATCGCAACTTTCAACCCAGGGACGTGACCGAGGGAGCCTTCGTTGCTGTGACTGTGCCACAGCGATCCACCGGGAAGATACGCGCCATACGGAGCGTAAATGACAAGCGGACACTTCCACTCGCCGAACGAGCGCCATCTTAGGGTGCTCATGTTCGTAGTGATCTGGTTCCAGCCTGGAGCGATGAAGTCGATGAACTGAAGTTCGAAAACCGGCTTGAAGCCGTAGACCGCCATGCCAACCGCGACACCCATAATCGTCGCTTCTGCTAGCGGTGAATTGAAAACTTGCTTCGGAAAGCTCTCGCTGAGGCCCTTGGTGATACCGAAAACACCGCCCTTAGGATCTTCGATGTCTTCGCCGAAGAAGACGATTTTGGGATCGCTTTCGAGAGCCTTGCGGAAGGTCTGATTGATGGCACTGACCATCGTGATACGTTGATTGCCAGCAATAGGGGGTGCCTCGGCGGGAGGAACTTCACCCCAACATTGGTCGAGGTATTCCTCAGCGACGGGGTCTTGTTCTTTTTCAGCGAGCAAGTATTCGTCGTCAACCTGCTTGACCACGTCATCTTGCATCTGCGTCCAGTTGGCGTCCGTGAGTTCGCCCGTTGCAATTAATTCTTCGGCAAGCAATCGAATCGGGTCTCGTTGCTGCATCGCGTCAATGTCATCTAACGCTCGATAGACTCGGTGGTCGTCGCTTGATGTGTGCGAGGAAAGTCGGTCGAGGTCTGCCCAAATGAGTGTCGGGCCATCGCCCCGTCGCGCCTTGGCAACTGCTTCGCCGAGAACGGTGTGGACCTTCTCTGGGTAGCGAGCATCTAGCTTGACGAAAGCCTCTTCAGCCATCATGCCGAGGTGGAAGGGGAGAAACTTGGCGGTAGGGGTGGAAATTCCATACTTGTTATCTTCGACGATGAAGATAACCGGGAGCTTTTCCTGAAGTGCAAAGGCAACCGCCTCGAAGAATTCGCCTTGTCGGCTTGCAGCGTCGCCGATGCTTGCAACTGCGACAGAGTCGGTTCCGTCGAGCTTCATTGCCCATGCGGTACCGCAGGCGGGAAGCAACGATCCGCCGGTGGGGGTGCAAACTGAGAAGACGTTGTGCTTTCGGCTGGAGTAGTGACCAGGCATCTGACGACCGCCCGAACTGCTCGACCGCTTTGCGAAGTAGGCAAGCGCAAGTTCGTAATTCGACAGTCCACGCGCGAGCATGATCGAGCGATCTCGATAGTAGGGGAAGATGTAGTCGTCTTCTCGCAAGTGGTAGCAGAGTGCGCCAAGGGCCTCGTGACCCATGCCGCTGACCTGAAACCATCCTTTGCTCTGTCGGAGAAGGATTCCTTCTCGTCGGTCACCTTCGCGGCTCAAAAGCATGAGCCGAAGGTAGTCGAGCTTCGAAAAAACCTGATTAGGCGTAAGTGTCGACATGGTGTGCTTTCGTTTCCTCGTTGAAACCGGGAGAGCGTTCGCGAAAAAGTATACCGGTGGGCCTCGATTCGCTGAGCCGATTAGCGGAGGTTGACGATCTTGCCTTCTATGGTGATGCCAAGACTTCCAGCCCCACGTCCTGCTACGGTAGGTGCCCCACTTGCATTGCGGCTGGTCAACTTGGATTCGTAGACGAGAATCATCGTCTTATCCTTCAGTTCATCCTTGAATTTTCCGCTCGCGTCCTGATTGAAGCCGTACCCGTACCCTTCCGGAGCTGCGGGATTCTTTAGTTTCTTCTTGCCCTCGCCTGGCTTTAGGTCGTTTGATTGAAGTCGATTCTCGACGGCGTCCATCCATCCAGAAGCAACCGGAAACTGCCCCTCGGAATCGTGGTAGAGCGAAAGCGCGGTGTAGATTGACTTGAGATTTGCCTCATTATCGGCGGCATACGACTTCTGCTCAGGCTTAAATACTACGGCTTGAATGTTGCCATTCTTCCACAGGTCGATTACGGCTTTGCCGGGAGGCGAGAGGAACAGAAACGCCGCCGCAATCGCGACAATCACGCCACACCCGATGCCAATCTTCTTTCCTTTGCCAGCCATCTCTTCCTTGGAGCATACTTCGACGGTGCCTACGCTCGCGAGACTGCCCCTCATCTTGACGCCTACTCCGCTCCATCGTCTCGACAGAATGAGCGCTGATCTGGGCGTGGACCTTTGGATTAAGCGAGATGATTTGACGGGATTTGCGCTCGGTGGGAACAAGGGTCGAAAGCTGGAGTACCTTCTGGGAGAAGCGATCGAGCAAGGAGCAGATGTCGTGGTCACGTGTGGTGCGCTGCAGTCCAACTTCATTCGGCAACTCGGTGCTGCGTGCGCGGTTGCTGGTATCCGCTGTCTTGCGGCAGTGATGGCGCTCCCTTACGAAGATTCACCTGCTATTGGGACGCGCCTAACGGAGCGAGGGGGCAACGTATGGATCGACGAACTCGCGGGCGTGGATCTGCGGATCATGCCGGACGGCACCTGGGAGACTCTCTATGCAGCGGCAGAAGAGCTCGCGCTCGCCGAGGAAGTGAGCGGTAAGCAGGTCTACCGAGTTCCCATTGGCGGGTCCTCGCCCCGAGGAGCATACGGGTTCGTCAAGGCGGCTGAGGAAATCGCCGAACAGGCCGACCCATTTGACTGGATCGTTTTTGCAAGTTCAAGCGGGAGTACGCATACTGGGCTGCAATATGGATTGAAGGGCACGGAGACGAAGATTCTAGGGATTGCGTGCGATCCCGAGCCGGAGATTGCTGATGACTTCGCTATTCTCGCCGAACATCTCGACGCACTTTTGGGGACATCGAAAGGCTTGACCGCAAAGGATTTCCAGCTCGACTTCCGCTTTGTGGGCGACGGCTATGGCACCTACGGACCGTCCACGATCGCTGCAATCAAAAGGCTCGTACGCTCAGAAGGCGTTTTCCTTGACCCCATCTACTCCGGGAAAGCGTTCGAGGGGCTGCTGGCGCTGGTTGCGGAAGGGACGGTTCGGGGGCGAGTTCTGTTCTGGCACACGGGCGGGATTCCAGCTCTGTTCGCGATGTCTTGAACTTGTATAGACATTTCCAATTTCCGCATCGTGAAAGTGGTAAGAATCGCTACATAATGAGGTCATGATTCCCGTTTCGGTCCTTGTTCAAGCGACTCCTATCGATTTTTCAGTGGTGAGCGGGCGTGGTTTGACACTGAAGATGGCGGGTGTCCCGATCGTACGCGGCACGTGGTTCCAGTATTACGAGGCTGACTGGAGCAGAGGATATTACAGCTCGGCGGGGCAAACACAAAAGGTCGCCCAGCGAGACGCGAACACGGTCGAAGTAACGTTTCGGACGAGCAATGGGCTGGTCAGTGGAAAACAGACTTATCGCCGTTCAGCGACCGGATTGGAGGTCACTTATCATTTCGAGTGGGCTGGCGAGAAGCCGGTCAAGATCGAATGTGGCATCGGGCAGGTCTGGGCTCCAGCGATTCCTAACCGACAGTTCTCTGCTGACGGCATTCCAGGCGAAATCAAGAAGCTAGAAGATGTGGGCGGAGAGGTTCCTGCCCGTACATACGTGAAAGAGGGAAAGCGCTTCGCGTTTCGTAACGGCTTGGGAGAAGTGCGACTTGAGTCGGATTTACCGTTTACAGTTTTTGATGCCCGGAAGGGTTATGCGCAGGAGTGGGCGGAAGGGAAGCAACTGCTCTGGGCTGGCCAACTTGGTCTAGACATCTCGAACGAGAAGCCGCTCGATTTCACGGTCAGGTGGTCGCTCGATGGTAAGTCGGCGTACCCAGCTACTACTGCGACGCGGAGCTTCGATTGGAAGCGAGAGCCCAGCGTTGAGGTTCCCGCGGACAGGGCTCCGATCCGAATCCCGCTCCCGAGCAAAGATGAGTTGAACTATGAGAAGGCGATAACCTGGAACGGCCGCTTTCGGCTGACCAAGGGCGAGATCCCTTATTGGTCAGACTTCCCGAGGACACTCAATAATCGGATTGATGCAAAGCTGATGCAAGACCGGACTGGCCTTGCTTTCGAAGGTCGAGTGTCGGAGTTGGGCCTGAATGCGGGCGGATTTCGAATCACGATTAACCCGGAACGCGTTCAGGTGTTAGGTCAAGACGTCGAAGGTTTGCGCTCAGGGCTGATGCGGCTCGGGCTGCTGATCGCCTTTCAGGGCGGCCAGATGCGATTGCCCGTCGGGAGCCTTGAGGTCTCCCCAAAAATCGACTGGCGCGGAGTTCACCTTTTTGTGGGTCCACAAGCGCGACCCTTCCAAAAGCAGCTTTGGGAGCGTGTCCTTCGTCCGCTTGGGTTCAACAAGGTTGTTTTGCAATGTGAGCAGACGCAGTGGGATGCGCTGAAGGGAGCTTGGAGCGGGCTGTCGATGCCGAAGCAAGAACTCAAGCAACTCTTTGATAACTATCGTGCGATTGGAGTCGAACCGATCCCGCTGATCCAGAGTTTTGGCCACGCTGAGTGGCTGTTCCGAAACGGCAAGAACCTCGAGCTTGCGTACAATCCCGCGGAGCCTTACTCGATTGATCCCCGCAAGCCGGCCGCGCGAGAAATGATGGCCCGAATCTGGCGAGAAGCTGTTGATCTGCTACAACCTCGCACGATCCACTTTGGGCTCGACGAAGTTGATATGCGGGGATTTGAACACAATCCCAGATTAGTCACCGAGCTTTGGAACATCCAGATCCCCTTCCTCCAAAATCTCGCGGAGAAGTTTGGATTGCCAAACATGCTTTGGGGAGATAAGTGCCTCGGGCCGGGCGAAGCTCCTGATGCCGCACTTGGGGATTCGAAGGCAGAAGCAGCGTCTCGGCGAGCAGTCATTCGAAAAGGAACGTGGATCACGGACTGGCACTACAAGCCCGATGAGCGTCCGTCTGTCTTTCTACCACCACTGAAGCTTTGGAAGAAGGAAGGCATGAAGCCGATTGCGGCGACTTGGTATCGGCCTGAGAACATCAGAGGATTCACGCTCGCGGCGATTGAAGAAGGAGCCGGGATTTTGCAGACGACCTGGGCTGGATATGAAAGCAACGAGGAAGGTTTGATCAAGTCTTTCAACCAGTTTTCAGCTATGGTTCTGGCCCTGGACTACGCCGTGAGCGGGCGAACAGATTCCTCGGCAAGCCTGATGGGCGGCGCAAGCGAAGCCTTGAGAACGCTCTACTTTGATCGCCCGGTAATGACGACTCCTGCTGCGGGCTGGACAACTGGAAGCGGAGAGCGGACGCAAGGAGTCCTCTTCGGGAGGCAGAGTCCGATTTTGTTCCAGTCGGTATTGGATGAGACGCGCAAGAATCTTCCAACCGTTGTTGAGATTCCGGTGAACAAGGCTGGAAAGGAACTGATCTTGAAGCTGGGTGCAGAACTCGTGGGCGACGACGGAGACGATCTTGCGGTGATTGAACTGGTAGGCAAGAATGGCTTCAAGACTGTAGTGCCAGTCCGATATGGGTGGCAGGCGCGGGCTTCAAACGATAATGCGCCTGTGATCACCACTACAAGAACGAAGTCGGGCGAAAGCCTACTGAGAATTCCGTTGCCGACGGGCGGCGTGACCAAGCTGCGGCTCGTCAGCAAATCGAGTTATGCAGGATTTTTTGTGAGTGGGCTCGCGCTTGTTTCACGTTAAGGGGCTCTTAACCAAACAGTAAAAGGTCCCGAGGCCCTTGGAGAAACGCCCGGTTGCGAAGGAGAATATTAACGGGGAGCATTAATGTTAGGAGAACTTGTATGGACGATGTGCGGCAATCATTTGTCGGATCGTCGTAGGTTCTTCGAGCTCTGGTCTTATCCCGACGGCACCTTGAATTTTGTGACGAGCGAGTGTGAGCTGATGGGGATTCCCGAGCTTCACTTCCCGTGCATGATTGAGCAACTTGAGCGAGCGCTGGATGCCCGGCCCGTCACTTTGCGAGACAGCCAGCATGTCCTCACTTTGCGGGGGCGAGATGATTGCGTTTGCGGTGAACTCTGCACCCACGCTGGTCAGAAGCTATGGGATCAGTGCATGGACCGAGGTGAGTACCACGAAATGCTCGCCTCACTCAACGGCCTCGCTTTGGGAATCGCCTAAAACAAAAAGAGCCCAAGCGAATATCGCTTGGGCTCTTTCTGTTTCCGCTTGGGAGATTACTTAACGGTAACCTTTCCGCCAGCTTCTTCGATCGCAGCCTTGACCTTGTCGGCTTCATCTCGGCTAACGGCTTCTTTGACTGCCTTGGGAGCGCTGTCAACGAGGTCCTTAGCTTCCTTGAGTCCGAGACCGGTGATCTCGCGTACGACCTTGATGACTGCAAGCTTTGCATCGCCTGCGGATTCAAGGATCGCGGTGAATTCGGTTTGCTCAACTTCCTCAGCTGCTGCAGCGGCCGGAGCCATGCCTGCGAACATTGCGGGGTTGAATGCAGGAGCTGCAGCCGACACACCAAACTTATCTTCGAGAGCTTTTTTGAGCTCAGAGAGTTCGATAGCGGTCAGACCACTAATCGACTCAACAATCGCTTCCACGTTTGCCATTGTTCTTTTTATATTCCTTTTGTTTTAGAGTGAAATCGTTAGATTTCGGACGGGGAGAATTACGCTTCGGAAGCGCCACCTTCAGCAACCTTGTCGGCCACTGCACCAATGGTTCGAATCGGCTCTGCGTACAGAGCTTCGATCGTACCAATGAGGTTGGACAACGGAGCTGCAATAGCACCGATGACCTGAGCGAGGAGCACGTCGCGCGGCGGGAGCATGGAAAGAGTTTCCACCTGCTTTGCGTCGAGCGCCTTGCCTCCGAAGAATCCACCCTTGATGACGAGCTTTTTGCTTGTCTTCGCGTAATCTAGCAGGGCCTTCGCGAC